>NZ_CAWPRX010000097.1:0-88212 GCF_963890365.1 Tychonema sp. LEGE 07196
TTTTTGCAAGAGTTCTAATGTTTATTTGCACAACAGCTTATCAAATAAACTTTTACTCTGGTGGGGAGTAGGGGTTGGACAGGAAAGCCAGCCCTCAACATACAATTTAAATGCACAACTGACAACTAACAACTAACAACTAACAACTAACAACTGACTTAACGCGCCACCTGCCGCATATATTCCCCCCACAACTGAGCAGCATTTGCACTACCTCCTGCAGTCGGAGAATTATCATCATTCCCCAACCAAACTCCCGTCACCATTTGCTGGCTCGGAATATAACCGACAAACCACAAATCTTTATTATCATTAGTCGTGCCTGTTTTTCCAGCTTCTCCCAACCCCAAAGCAGCACTGCTCCCCGTACCTCCCCGCACCACACCTTGCAGCATATCAGTCATGGTATCCGCTACAGCTTCAGAAACTAACTGCCTGTTGGCAACGCCATCTTTTTGATAGTCATAAATCACCCGACAACTGTTAAAATCATTTCGATCTTTGCAATCGCTGCTGTCAATAATTCGCTTAATTACGTGGGGGCGGTTTCCCAAACCGCGGTTCGCCAAAACTCCGAATGCACCCGTTAATTGCAATACGTTAACTTCACTTTCACCTAACACCAAACCAGGAGAAGAACGCAGCGGAGATGTAATGCCCAAACGTCTGGCCATTCCCACTACATTGTCTAAACCGACATCTTGTGCTACTCTCAAAGCAATTACATTTTCCGACTGTGCTATGCCCCGATACATATCAGCACTGCCGCTGGTTCTTTCGCAGCCGCTGTAAGTTTGTCCGCCCCAGGAAAGCGGCTCGCAAGAATAGGTTTTGGTGGGGGGAATTCCGCGTTCTAGGGCTGCTGTATAGGCAAAAATCTTAAATGTAGAACCGGGCTGTCTCAATGCTTGGGTAGCTCGATTAAACTGACTTTGCAAGTAACTTACGCCCCCAACTAATGCTAAGACTTCCCCGGTGGCAGTATTGAGAGTTACTACGGCTCCTTGAGAAAAACCTGCACTGGCTCCGGCATTTTCTACGGCATTTTTGAGGGAAGATTCGGCTACTTTTTGCAGGCTGGGATTCAAGCCTGTTTCTACTATAAAATTGCCTTCTCTGGCTAACTGTTCTCCCAGCAAAAACTCCAATTCGTCAAATACATAACTGTAGAAATAAGGAGCGATCGTACTTTGCAGATATTGGCGGGCTTTGGGATTGATGTCGATTCTCGATCGCCTCGCGCGATCGGCTTCTTCCTGAGAAATTGTCCCCAGTGCCCGCATCCGTTCGATCACCCGATCGCGATACTGCACAGCCAACTGATAATTTTGAATCGGATTGAAGCTATTTGGTGCAGGCAAAATACCCGCCAAAGTCGCCGCCTCCGACAAAGTTAAATCCTTAGCGGACTTACCAAAATAAAACCGAGACGCATCCTCAAAACCGTACAGGTCAATTCCCAAAAACACGCGATTCAAATAAGTCAGCAACAATTCGTCTTTGCTGTAATAATTCTCCAGTTTCAAAGCTACTACGGCTTCCCGCAACTTGCGTCCTGCGGAATCTTGAGTTCCCACATAATCGCGAAACAAACTCCTCGCTAACTGCTGCGTCACTGTGCTGCCGCCTTCGCGAATTCCTCCCCCGCGAACATTGGTCAACAGCGCCCGCAAAACCCCGATCGGATCTACGCCCAAATGCCAATTGTAGCGGCTGTCTTCGGAAGCAAGTACCGCCTGGGATAAATAAGGCGAAAAATCCTGCAATCCCTTTAATTCTACGTGAGCGTTATTCTGAGGAGGGCGCAGGGGAGTTTGTCCGTCGCGGGCGTAAACAATCACGGGGCCGTTGATGCTTCTCGGCAGAGGCCGCACTTGAAACTTGGTCGATTCAACACCTACCAACACCGCAATCAAAGCGGTGATGCCGCTGACTCCGTAAAAGCTGTAGCGCACAAGTTCCAAATACCAAGGCGGCGGATCTACGTACTGAACTCTGACGGCGGCGGCGAGTTCCGGCGGGCCCAAGGTGAACACGTCTCCGTGACGCAGGGACATACTTTTAACTCGCCTTTTGCCGGAGTAAATGCCGTTGGTTGAGTCTTCGTCTTTGATGACAAAAGGAGTCCGCCGCCGAGTATCCCGCGACAGGGATAGGTGGACGTGACTGACAACGGGATTGCGAACTACAATATCTGATGATTTGGACGATCGACCTAACAAATATCGATCGCCCAATAGCGGATAAACCTCAGCTTTAGCTGCACCCGCATCTTGTACCCACAGTTCGGGTACTTTGGCATTCGGTTTCAGGGCTAGCTGGTTAAAATTAACCTTGGCAATAGTCTGGACTGCTTGGGTGATCGCACCCAAGACGGTTTGAGGTTTGCGGGGCGGCTGCGGTGGGGTCATATTTCGCTATGGACTACGATCGAGCGATCGGCTCTTGCACTATTCTACTCGCAACTTTTGGCTAATTCCCAAAGCAGGCCCGATGAGATAAAAATCCAGTTTTTATGGATCTATCTCGAAATCAACCGGATTTCGGGCGAGATGGCCCCGGGGGCTCAGAAACCTGGTTTCTGGGAAAATCTCGGTTTGGTGGCGAAATATCTCGAAGGAAACCCGGTTTCGGGCGAGATTTTCTCGTGGGTTCGTAGTGTGGACATGATATGAGAGCGTGATTGGTTAACCCGTCCCTACAAGTTTATTGACCAAAAGCAGTTTTATATCATAAACTTGCCAAATAATCAACACTTTTTCTAATATTTATCCCGGATTTACCAACCAAATTCGCATAATTAAACCCCCCTTTTTTTTAGGGGGGTTTGAGGCGTAAAATACGCGAGATTCTCCTTACATCGAAGAACCCAAACCGGCATAAGCGCCGTAGAAGAAAAGGCTCACAATGCTCAGAACACCTAGGCCTGCGACAGTAGCTACCAGCCACAAAGGAATTCTGCCACTTTCACTAAACATAGCCATCACCTCATTAATTCACAGCAAAACAAATTCATCGAACTGCAGACATCAAACTAGCGTCACCAGTTAGTTAAAGAAATAACTGGAGAACAAAATACCCAGACAAAAAATCATCAACAGACCCAAATAAAGGGAAGTCCGATTTAACTCGACGGGTTGTTCGTTGGGATTAGGAATGCGTTCAGGCATCGTAAACTCCTATGGTTGAATAAATTGCATTGCTGCGATCGCGCCCAAAAAGAAAATTGTTGGGACACCTAAAGTATGAACTGCCAACCAGCGTACCGTAAAAATCGGATACGAAATCGGCTCATTGTTTGGCGTTCTGCTAGTCATTTTTCCAACTCCTTGTTAAATTACTTGGCAATGAACTGATCTACTTGTTGTTTAGCTTCAAAGCGATCTGAGACAATCGGGATTTCTTGGCGCTGCTCTGTGAAATACTGGTTGGGGCGAGGAGTGCCAAAAGCATCGTAAGCCAAACCGGTTTGCACAAACAACCATCCAGCAATAAACAAAGCCGGAATGGTAATGCTGTGAATTACCCAATAACGGATACTTGTAATAATGTCCCCAAACGGACGCTCTCCAGTTGTACCTGACATTTAGAATCCTCCTTTCAACAACAAATCGACAGACAATCTCTATTACTATTCTACTATCAAGCAGCTTGTGCTGAACCTTGATATTTCAGTAGAGTGCCCTTAGCGCCGAGCACAAATCCGCGATCGGGCCCCATGAAGACAATTTTGTAAAAATTAGCGGGAACATCCTCAACTTCGCGGTCTTTTTGCCAAGTTTTCCCGCCATCTAAGCTGCACAGCAAATTGCCGCCGCCGCCGGCTACCCAAACTTCATTATCAGTCCGGTAAG
Organism: Tychonema sp. LEGE 07196; assembly: GCF_963890365.1. Taxonomy (NCBI): domain Bacteria; kingdom Bacillati; phylum Cyanobacteriota; class Cyanophyceae; order Oscillatoriales; family Microcoleaceae; genus Tychonema; species Tychonema sp. LEGE 07196. Next base: position 3,855 of record NZ_CAWPRX010000097.1, read on the forward strand.
CCATGTCTAGCAAACCCCAACTAGCCTTGCGATCGGGAAAAAACGGTTCTCCCCAACCTTCAGCACTCTCCGGGTCCTCAAACTGAATTTGACCGCCGCGGGCGAGCATCCACAAACGTCCGTCCTTGGTAAAGCCCATATTTTGCAGGCGGCGAGAACTGTTGCGGTTGCTAGGTTCCCAAGCTTCTTGTCCGGGTTTCCACACCGAATAGAAATTGCCCCTTGAGGAAACTGCCACATATTGGCCGTCTTCAAAACGGTTGATGTTGCGAACTACCCCAAAGGAATCCTGAACGATAGCTTTCCAATTTTTGCCACCGTCAGAAGTCCGGTAAATCGCCCCCACATCCGTCGTCATCTCGGCAGACTTCGGGCCCAAGGCGGCGATCGTACTTGGAGAACCCGGTAACTGAGCACTCAAAGCAATCCGCGTCCAAGAGTTGCCCTCATCGGTAGTGTGGAGCAAAACCGAAGGCTGGCCGACAATCCAGCCTTCGGAACCGGAAAAGCTCACCGACGAAAAACGCGACCTCGGCTCATCAAGATCCAGACCGATCTGCTTCCAGTTCGTGCCGCCGTCAGTCGTTTCAAACAGATTCGCCTCCGAACCGACAACCCAGCCGCGATCGGGATTGCTGCCGGTAAAGGCAACATCCTGCAAATTAGCTTCCGTCGGCAAGGATATCACCTGCCAGGGGTTGTAACTCACAGAACCGATCGTGCTGCAACTCGTACAAATGAGCGCAGCCGCCAATAACATTACAATTCGTTGCCAAAATCTCACAATCGTCCTACTGCAAACCATACATACTAAGTAAAAACAAGAAACCAACGACCAAGCCGCCAAAAATCAGCAAACTTTTCTGACCTTCGGTCATACCGTTGACACCGACACCGTAGCGCTGATTTGCCTTAAATCCCGAAACCCCTTCCTGCTGACCGAGATTTTGAAACATGGACTTGCGCGCCGCGCAAACGGGACAGACCCAAGTTTGGGGCAAATCTTCAAAAGCCGTGCCAGGGGCAATGTCAACTTTAGGATTTCCCTTTTTCGGATCGTAGACGTAGCCGCAGGCGCGGCACTCGTGCCGATCGAGGGTTTTAGTCTCAGTGGCTGGATCGCTCATAGCTCCAAAAGGGTACGTAAGCTAATCTTAAAAGATACATTAAAAATTATTGCAGAATATGGACGATTAATCTCAACTAATTCGTAATTCTAGCTACGCAGAATCCATATAATGTAAAGATAGAGTTACAAACCCTTTCACCGAGGCAGTAATTATTCACCGTGTTTGCACTCAGCGGCTACGAGTATTTTTTAGGCTTCCTGCTAATTTCGAGCCTAGTACCTATCCTCGCCCTCACGGCGTCTAAGGTACTACGGCCCAAAAGTCGTCCCTACGACCGACGCACTACCTACGAATCTGGCGTCGAGCCGATCGGCGGAGCCTGGATTCAGTTCAACATCCGATATTATATGTTCGCCCTGGTCTTCGTCATCTTCGACGTAGAAACTGTCTTCCTATATCCTTGGGCGGTAGCTTTCAACCAGCTAGGACTCTTGGCTTTTATCGAAGCCTTGTTTTTTATCACGATCCTCGTTATTGCTCTTGTATATGCATGGCGCAAAGGAGCCTTAGAATGGTCTTAAGTTCAGACACATCACAAAAATCGCTAATTGTCAATCCGGCAGAGCGCCCGCAAGTCACATCCGAATTATCAGAGAACGTCATCCTAACCACGGTTGACGACATCTATAACTGGGCGAGACTTTCGAGCCTGTGGCCGCTGCTTTACGGCACGGCTTGCTGCTTCATCGAGTTTGCAGCTTTGATCGGATCGCGCTTCGACTTCGACAGATTCGGCTTAGTACCCCGATCGAGTCCCCGGCAAGCCGACTTGTTAATCACCGCCGGCACAATCACCATGAAGTACGCCCCCGTTTTGGTGCGGCTGTACGAACAAATGCCCGAACCCAAATACGTCATCGCGATGGGCGCTTGCACCATCACCGGCGGAATGTTCAGCGTAGACTCCCCCACAGCAGTCAGAGGCGTTGACAAACTGATTCCCGTAGACGTGTACATACCAGGCTGTCCCCCGCGTCCAGAAGCGATTATTGACGCAATTATCAAACTGCGGAAAAAAATCGCCAACGACTCGATGCAGGAACGTGGCAACTTGCAGCCCACCCACCGCTACTACACCAGACCCCACAAAATGAAAGTAGTAGATGACATTTTGGACGGCAAGTATTTGTCAGTTCCCGGCCGGATAGCCCCGCCGAAGGAATTGACGGAAGCAATGGGAATGCCAGTACCGCCCGCCCTGCTTGCAGGACAAAAACAGGAGGTACAACGTGGCTGAGACAGAATCTGCGATTGTGGAAGCCGGGAAGGTTTCTCAGTGGCTGACTCAAAATGGCTTTGAACACGAAGCTTTGGCGGCCGATAATTTGGGCGTGGAGATATTAAAGGTCGATCGAGAATTCCTAATTCCGATGTCAACAGCACTGTATGCCTACGGCTTCAATTATATGCAGTGCCAGTGCGCCTACGACCAAGGGCCGGGAGAAGATTTAGTCAGCGTCTATCACTTAGCCAAGCTGACAGATAACGCTTCCCACCCCGAAGAAGTCCGCGTCAAAGTATTCATTCCCCGCGAAGATCCGAGAGTACCATCAGTCTACTGGATTTGGAAAGCGGCAGATTTCCAAGAGCGGGAATCCTACGATATGTACGGCATCGTCTACGAAGGACATCCGAATCTGAAACGGATTTTGATGAACGAAGATTGGGTAGGCTGGCCGTTGCGGAAAGATTACATTTCCCCTGATTTTTACGAACTGCAAGACGCTTATTAAGGGAGTTTTGCGAGGGCGGGTTTAGTGCATAAAATTGGACTTTTGCGGTTAAGTTTTATGTGAAACTCGCCCTCTGTTTTTTTATTAACTGCTTCCTCGCCTCTGCCGGGGAACCGATGTCCAAAAACGCAATTTTCAAAAAATTATTCGTATGGTTTACGAAACTGCGGGTTTAATAGCATTACTTAAGTATCGTAATAATTTACCTGCAACTTCGCAGGGGTAAGAACAAACCGGATGATAACAGGCTCGAAGCACAGACAGTTGAGCTTAGGCAAATAAACAAGCAGTTACAACAAGGAAATAACCTATTTACCGCCTTTATAGTTCAAATCCTTGCAAGATTTAAGCAAACAGAGGCAGAACTCAAGGCAGCTACTACTGAGAACAATTCTTTGAAGCAGACGGTTCAAAAGCTACAACAACAGTTAGCAAGCGTTGAGAGCGAAAGAGATGAAGTAAGGAAAATTTCAACAAATCTTCGTATTGAAAATGTTTACTTTGAACAAAAAATTGAAGAACTAGAAGCTCATAAAAAAGTTCTTATTCAAGAATTGGGTGGTTCTCTCAGTAGTCAAGATATAGAGTTTATAACGTGGGAATTTTTAATCGAGAAAGTTAAAGAGGTTACTAGACAGCTTAATGAAGTCATAGCCCAAAATCAATCACTCATTAAAACAAATACGGATTTACAGCAAGAAAGAGACGTTCTGAGAAGAGACTTAAATCAAGTTAAAGATAATAATACTAGATTGACGCAAGATAATCTACAACTCCTAGCTAGCAAAAATTATTTAGAGTCAGAACTAAGACGATCACTAGACCTAATTCAACCTTTAGAGATAGATAATAACCAGCTAGAGCAAGAAAAAAAACAATTAGAAATAAAACTTTATGAGTTAAATTCATTAAACTCCAATTCACGTCAATTAGAAACAAAAGTTAAGGAACTAGAAGAGAATGCCAGAGAGCTAGAAAAAGCCAAAATAAGTTTCGAGCTACAGCTTAAGGACGAGAAAAATAGAGTTGCACTTCTTCAGCAAGAAATTGAGAGTAGGATAATTATAACTCCGGATGAGGAAATTAATCGGCTGCTTGCAAAAATAGCTCAACAAAAGGAGTTCATAAAAGAGCTACGAGAAGAAATTGAGAGTTTGAGGATTATAAATCCGGATGATGATGGAATAATCTTCTTAGAAGATTATAATGATTTAAGTTTATTAGAATATTATAATGATTTAGTTTATTTCGTTCAAACATCTTTAGGAACTTCAGGTATAGAGGAATTAGAGGATTGGGGAAAAACAGAAGAATTTTACATAGAACTTATCAGTAGACTTTGTTTTATCGATACTATACTCATAACAAAAATAAAATCCTTGGAATATAAATTCCATCCCGTTTATAAGGAATATACTGCTGCGAGTTTAGATATTAGCTTTAGCTATCCCGGTGATTTTTTGTTTTGGAGTAATGGCGAAATGTGGTGAGAACTAAGTTATTTCTTCAATAATAAGTTGTAATTAAGAGTTTATCAATATAAAAGATGAGTTCCAACGATCGCCAAACAAAACTAGAATACGGGAATTTTCCGACACCCTATTATAAGTGCCTGGAGGTAATAAAAGTGGCAAAAAATACAATTAAATTACTAGATGTTGTTGCCTTGACAGTTGACATTCCTGAATACAACCTGTGGCGCGGACAAGTAGGGACTGTGGTTGAACTGTTGGCTGATGGTGCAGCGTTTGAGGTTGAATTTAGCGATCGCAACGGACGTACTTATGAGTCTGTCGGGCTGCATCCAGAGCAAATCATGGTGTTGTACTTTGAGCCAGCATCACCCGATCGCAAACCCGAAATGGTTACAGCATAAATAAAACAACTTGCGGGCTTTTTGCTTACTTTTGCGGTTAGACAGGGTGCGAGCGCAATTCGAGAAACAAACTAATATCTACTCCGAAAAAATCAGCTAGTTTTCTGGCTTCATCTATGGCGATCGCCCTTCGACTGACAAGAATCTTTTCAACCTCTGTTTCCGTCCCCAAAAGTGGAATTAAATCCGACTTGTCCAAATCTCTTGCATCCATTAGATGTCGCAAAATTGAGGCAGCATCCCCCGCAGGAATTGGATAAGTTTCAGCTTCAAATTTTTCAATCAACGTTATCAAAAGCTCCAGAAATAGCTCTTCCTCCGGCGATCGCATAGGGCGGTGTTCCAGTTCGCTAGCGAGAGCGAGTGCGGCATCGTTTTCTGCTTCATTTGCGATCGGTTTTGGTTGATACCGAATCAGTAAATTTGTATAAGATTTTGCATCAAAAGTACGGATCATTTTTCCACTCATCCTTATCATACTCAGCGTGAGTCAAAACATATTTGATGTAGATTCTTTGAGAAACGTAAACCAGATCGACTATCAGCCGATATCGATTTCCTTTTATATTAAATACGGTAAAATTCCCTACAGCCTCCGCTTTTGGATAAGTCTGCTGAACATCAATTAGGTTTTGCCATTGGGCTTTACTTGACACTCTATACCACTCATAAAGTGCCTCACAGGAATCTGCATGGCTTTCACAGAAATCTCGCAGAACTTTTCGGCTAATAACACGCATCTGAGCCTTTTTTTCCAAACTACACCAGATTTTGTTCGTGACTTACGTACTTGTCATATTATAAACATTTGTAAGTGCGATCGCAACATCATAGCCGTAGAAATTCTTTACAATGGCGACTTCAGTATGGCAGAGTAATTGAGCGTGCCGGACAACAAGACGGCGTTATCGCAGTTTATAGATTTAACTTATGATTTCCACAGTTCGCAAAACAAAACTAGAATACGGAGATTTTCAAACACCCCCAGAATTAGCTGAGATGGTGTGTCGGAAATTGATAGAACTTGATATTAACCCCAAAGTCATCATTGAGCCAACTTGCGGGATAGGTAATTTCATTCAAGCTGCTGTAAATTCCTTTCCATCCGCCAGCAAGATTATCGGAGTTGAAATCAATCAAATTTACTTAACAGAATTACGAGCCAAACATGAATTGTTACAGGATGAGAGATGTGAGGTTAAGCACGGAGATTTTTTTGAGTTTGACTGGACATCATTAATTAAGCAATTCAATCATCAGGTGTTGGTACTTGGTAACTTTCCTTGGGTGACAAACTCACACCAAGGAACTATTGGTAGTGAAAATTTGCCTAAAAAAAGTAATTTTCAAAAGCACGCTGGTTTAGATGCACTCACAGGTAAAAGTAATTTTGACATCTCAGAATGGATGCTAATTAAAGCAATTCATTGGTTGCAAAATCGTGACGAAACTCTGGCAATGCTTTGCAAGACTTCTGTTGCCAGAAAGTTATTGAACTACATTCATTCAAAAAAACTTAATCTCGCTAGGTGTGCAACTTACAAAATAGATGCTAAAAAGTCTTTTAATGCAAATGTGGATGCCTGTTTGTTATTTTGTCAGTTTGACTCAATCTCGCAGAACTACTTTTGCGATGTCTTTAGCAGTTTAGAAAGTTCAGAATCCCACCGCATAGGCTATCAAAATAATCTTCTAATTAAAGATATAGATTCTTTCAATAAATTGAGGAATTTATATGCTGTTAAATCAGGTACGAAATGGCGATCGGGCGTAAAGCATGACTGCTCGAATGTGATGGAGTTTCGGAAAATTGATAATCTTTTTGTCAATGGATTTGGGGAAGCTGTCGAGCTTGAGGAAACTTATCTATTTCCGTTACTTAAAGGCTCGGATGTCGCTCAAAATCGCATTAATGCCACAAATCGCTATATTTTAGTAACTCAAAAATTTATTGGCGAATCAACCGAATATATCAGCCAGATAGCTCCTAAAACTGGGTGCTATCTCGAAAAAAACGCACAATATTTAGACAATCGCCAAAGCAAGATTTATCAACAAAATCCTCGCTTTTCTGTTTTTGGAGTTGGCGATTATAGTTTTAAATCTTGGAAAATAGCCATTTGCGGACTTTATAAAAAATTGAATTTCAGATTAATTGGTGCAATTGCTAATAAACCTGTAATATTTGATGATACTGTTTATTTTGTCAGCTTTGAAGACGAGGGAATCGCACGTAAAACTTTTGAGCTTTTGAATTCATCTGCTGCAATTAGCTTTTATTCATCAATGGTATTTTGGGATGAAAAGCGCCCGATTAAATCTAGTATCTTAAATTGTCTCAATCTAACATTGCTGGCAGATTTGGAATCTTTAACCGCAGATGCACGCAGATAAACGCGGATGAGTACAATTCAATCATTGCGTAAAGCTGCGATCGGATCTAAGCGAGCCGCATTCCTGGCCGGCAATACTCCTGCTAATAGCCCGACGGTAAAAGATAGCCCAAAACCGGCAGATATCGACCATACAGAAACCACAAATGGAAATTTGAAGGCTGTCGCGGCCCCAAAGGCGATCGCAATTCCCAACCCAATACCCGCCGTTCCCCCCACGGTGGACACTAAAATAGATTCCGCCATAAATTGAATCAGAATTGCTGCATTAGTAGCGCCAACCGCTTTGCGAATTCCGATTTCCTTGGTGCGCTCCACAACCGACACCAACATAATATTAGCAATACCGATGCCGCCAACAACCAAAGAAATTCCGGCGATCGATCCCACCATAACTGTAAATAAACCTATCACATTGCTGAAAGTATTAACAATCTCAGTTTGATTGACAACTCGAAAATCATCCGCTTGCGGCGGATAAATATTGTGGCGCAAACGCAGGATATTTTCCACTTGAAATTGAGCATCCGCTAAATCCGCTTCGCCGGCAGTTTCCAACCAAAAACCAGAGATTGCAATCCCCGCTAAAGAATTTCTCCCCACAATCCGCGAAGACATATTTTTGAGGGGAATATACACTCTATCGTCCTGATCGGTTCCCCCTACAGACCCCTTAGTTTCCATCACTCCAATCACCTTGTAGCGGTTTCCCTGAATGCGAATATCGGAGGAGAGCGCATTAACTCCGGCTCCAAAAAGTTCGTCCCGCACCTTAGAACCGAGGACGACTACTGGCTCAGCAGCATTCAATTCATCCTCAGTAAAAAACCGTCCTTGCTGGGGTTGAATGTTCTTCACATCTGGATAGTTTAAATCTGTTCCCAAGATAGCAGTAAATGAATTTTGTCCGCCGTAAACGATTTGCACTTGGCGCTGCAAATAAGCGGTAATTGCTTTGACTGCAGGAGCTTGTTTGCCGATCGCCTTTGCGTCATCCCAAGTCAGGGTAGTAGCAGAACCGCTTCCCAGACTGACACCGCCCGATCGCGAAGCACCGGATAACACCAACAGCACATTTGTACCCAAAGATTTTAACTGTTCTTCAGTTGATTTTTGGACTCCTTGTCCTACCGAAGTAATGGCAATTACTGAAGATATCCCAATAATTACACCCAGCATGGTTAAACTGGTACGCAATTTGTTATTCCACAGCGCTTCTGTCGCCATGAAGGCGATTTGAACGTTGGATATTTTCTTAATAGGTGGGGGAGTCTTTAATTTCATTAGGTAGTTGGGAATAGGTAATTAGTTAGATTAATTCCGGTTGTACGTCAGGTGATTGTTGACTGTTAACTGTTAACTGTTGACTGTTAACTGTTGACTGTTAACTGTTGACTGTTGACTGTTGACTGTTGACTGTTAACTCGATTTTATCATTCCGATGCAAGCGCAAACGATATTATTGAGAGATTGAAGGAAGAAGGAAGAAGCAGCGGGGAATAAAAAAGCAGGAAGAGGCGGGAAAAAACAGCTATTTCTATATCCGTGATTTTTTTGACGTGTTGGTGATCGGTAATTGGTAATTGGTAATTGGTAATTGGTAATCGGTAATCGATAATCGGTAATCGATAATTGTTAACCACTAACCACTAACTGCTAACCACTAACTAATGACTAATGACTAATGACTAATGACTACTGACTACTGACTACTGACTACTGACTACTGACTACTGACTACTGACTACTGACTACTGACTATTAACGCAATCGCGTTCTACCACCTGGTTGCAAACCCGGAATTCCGCCCGACGATGGATTTTGGGATTTAGGCCGCAATCCGGCGGGTACACTAATCAGCACTTTTTCATCTCCTTTCAAACCCGATCGCACTTCTGTCTTGTCATCCACCGTCATACCAGTTTTAATCGGCATAAAAGCAGGTTTGCCATCTTTTCCACCGGGAACAAATACCCCGGTTGCCCTTTGTTGGCGGACAATTGCCGCAGTGGGGACTACCAAAACATTTTTGAGCTCGCCTGCTTTAAACTCCACGTTGACATTCATCCCAGAACGCAGCATTTGTTTGTCATCAATAATTGCGGCTCTTACCTCAAAACTCGTCACATTTTGCTGGACGATCGACTGAGGCGAAATTTGAGTGATTTTACCGGCAAAAGTCTTTCCCGCAAAAGCATCAGCTTGAATAGACGCAGCTTGGCCGATCTGAATCTGAGCAATATTAGTTTCTGCTACGTTTGCGATTAATTGATTTTTTGAAGCTAAGGACAAAATCGAAGAAGAAGTCGCCGAAGAAACCGCACTTCCCGCCGTCGTGGGAGTCACGAAAGCGCCCGGATCTGCGTATTTGCGGGTGACAGTGCCACTAAAAGGAGCCCGCAACACAGTGTCATCGATCAGGGCTTGAACGCTTTGCAGGCTGCCTTTAGCGGAGAGAACTTGGGCGCGGGCTTGGTCGATTTCTTCGGGGCGAGAACCGGCTTCTAGCAGCGCCAAAGCTTGCTGTTTTTGCTCGACAGCGGCGCGGGCTTGGGCGATTTCTTCGGGGCGCGCGCCCGATCGCACCAAGGCCAAAGCTTGCCGTTTTTGCTCCACTGCAGCCCGTCCTGCAGCGATATCTTCGGGGCGTGCGCCCGATCGCGCTAGGGCCAAAGCTTGCCGTTTCTGCTCCACTGCAGCCCTCGCTGCTGCGATTTCTTGAGGGCGAGCACCCGCTTTCAGCAAAGCTACAGCTTGTTCGGCTTGTTTGACTTGCGTGCCGGCTCGATCGCGCGCGGTGCGGGAATTGTTGACAACTTGCAAAGCAATCGCCCCAGCATTATAAAGTTCTTGATTTCTCTGAAACTCTTCCTCTGCCTGATTTTCAGCGTATTCGGCATCTTTGAGTTTGGCAGTTGCTTGGGCGATATCTTCAGGCCGATTTCCCTCAAGCAATTTTTGTAAATTTGCCTGTTGTTCAGCTAATTGTGCCTCGGCGACGACAATCTCCTGAGTTCGATTGCCATTGAGCAATTTTTGTAAATTTGCCTGTTGTTCTGCGACTTGCGCCTCAGCGACAGCAACATCTTGGGTTCGATTACCGTTGAGCAATTTTTCCAGACTTGCCTGTTGTTCAGATAAAACTGCCTTAGCCGAAGCAATATCTTGGCTTCGATTACCGTTGAGCAATTTTTGCAAGTTTGCTTCGGCGGCTGCGAGTTGTCCGCGAGTTTGAGTAAGTTGGCCTTGGAGGTTGGAGTCGTCCATGTAGGCGAGAATCTGCCCTTTTTCAACGCTATCTCCTTCGTTGACAAGCAAACTTTTGAGCATTCCTGAAGTTTTGGGGCTGACGTTGACGGAACGTTCCGGCACAATCGTGCCGTTTGCCGAAATTGTAATCGGCAGGTTGAGCCTTTCTACAGCAACGGTTTTTTCCTTGCGCCCGGTTTCGCTACGCTGTTGGACTGCGAATTGGCTGTAAGCTGTGTAGCCTGCTCCTGCAATCAATCCGGTGGCGAGAAGCCCGCCCAGCCAGGGAGTCAGCTCTTTTTTAATGTGAAAGTTTTTTACAAGGTACATATTCTAAAAAAGTACATATAGATTAGACCTGATGGGCCTGTATGTGATTTAGACCGATCGCGCACATTAAAGGTTCAATGGCAGCGTGCTGATTTTTTTATCGCTTTTATCGCTTTTAATGCTTGCGGGCGATCGTCCCAGAAATCAGTAGAATTCATCAGTTCAAAATTTTGGGCGATCGGCAAATCACCCAATCTGCCGCAGCCGAATCAACTTAAAAAGTTAAATACACAACTTGGGAGAATGTGACTACTCTAATCCAGATTTCTGCAACGCTTGTGCTAGCAAATCTACAACCTTTAGACATTCCCCCCATTCGTTTAAATAATTAAAATTTAGCCGATCGCCCTGTACCTTCACAACACCCAATACATCTTTCCACTGCCTCTTAAAAACAGCCCCATTCTGTTTGTAGAAACAGAGTTTTTGCAGAATGATATCTTCGGCTGAATAAATATAAATTCCTCGTTCCGATCCAGCACTCGTAACGTATAACTGGCGGCGGTTCATTACAGAAACCGAAAAAGGATCGTTATTACTCATTACAAAAAAATGAGCCTTTTCGATAGCAGGCAAATAAATCACATTAAAAGACGATTGGCGAGGTAAACTTTTAGATCTAAAAATTGCTTCAAATACCGCCGATTCGCTAATATAAAACTCGTCGGACATGGCACCGATTAGTTGTGGCGCTTGCTGTGGTAAAATATTAATTATCAAATCTAAATTTTTTGTAGCTCTGTTTTCTCCCAGCAAAGAACTTGCTACCGAGCCACCAACTAAATAGGAAATGCCTAACGGTTCCAGAATATCTGCTATTTTTCGCGCCAACCAAATTGGATTTTGAATCACGAAATCACCCAATTATAAGTATAAGATAAAATATTTATCCAATTAGAACCCAAGCGCAGTTTGATAAATTCCTGCCTTTTTAATACAGGAGTTGCACTATTGTACTGGCTTTCTATTCCCGATATTACTAGGCTTCGCACGGCTCGATTAAAGTTGATAGTGCGAGTTACTTTTTTTTGTGGAGTCAGCCGCTGCAACAGTTGAAACATCAGCACGTCGGCTTCTATGCTGGTGTCAAATGATTGCGGCTTGTACCCAGATTTGACTTGAGTTACTGGAATTAACATCATTTTGACAAATTGTTGCTACGGTTACTAATCGTATATGAATTATCTGTCAGAAGCATAAATTACCGGATACGGCAGTGCCGTGTCCCTACAGGTAAAAACCTCTAATTTATTTGGTGTAGCAAGGTTTTTTAAAATTGGTATAACATCATTTCTTTTGTGTAGTAAACTTATTGCATAAATTTTTTAACTGTCAAAAACCGCAGATAAACGCAGATAAACGCAGATATTTTTTAGATAAACTAATTCCCAGACTTTGCCTAAGAATTAATTTTACTTTTGAATAGTTAGGCTGGCTTGGAAGTTGAATATTTGAAGATTGGATAACAAACATTTAATGGAGGCAGATCCGGAGGCTCTGCATTACCAGGCTCTGCCTGGTAACGAGTAAAATCACAAATTTATCAACAAACAGCCATCACACCCAATTCCTGAATCGCCGCTTCCGGGCCCACCAGAGAAATATAAGGTTCGATGAAGTATTTCTTAGCAGCTTCCTGAGCTTGGGCCGTCGTAACTGCAGCAATTTCTGCTTGAAATTGCTCGTCAAATTTAATTCCCAATTCCAAAATTTCGTACCAGCCTAAAACTTGGGCAATTTGCGAATTAGTTTGTTTTCCTAAAGCATATTGACCGAGCATTTTATTCTTGCAATCTTGCAATTCTTCTTCGCTTAGTTGGGTGTTGGCTAGCCGATCGACCTCAGTACGCAATCCTTCAAAAGCTGTCACCGTATTTTCCGGTGCTGTACCCATGTACGCCACAAACTGAGCCGCGTCTAAGCGTGTCGCGTAGAGCGCGGAAACATCGTAAGCTAAGCCCCGTTTTTCCCGCAATTCCACAAACAACCGGCTCGACAAACCGTTACCCAAATAGGTATTGAGCAACTTAATTGCTGCGTAGTCGGGATTTTTTACCGAGGGTGCGAGGTAGCCGAGCAAAATCACTGATTGCTGGGTATCTTGCGCTTTAGCTACGGTTTGAGGGGAGGGCGTGAGGGGGGAGAAGTTTAAGGTGGGTAGGGGTGTTAAAGGTGCTTTCCAGTCTCCAAAAGTGCGATCGATCAGGGCGATCGCATCTTCGGTCGATATTCTGCCGGCTACAGAAATAACTACATTGTCGGGACGAAAATAGGTTTTGTGGAACTGTTCGAGATCGTTTCTGGTAAGCTTTGACATCGTAGCTTCCGTGCCCAAGGTAGAGAAAGCGTAGGGATGTTCTTTGTACATCGCCTGTCGCAATTGCTCGAAGGCGATCGCAAATGGCTGTTCTTGCTGCGATCGAATTGCTGATATGGCGATGCGGCGTTCGAGTTCGACTTCAGCTTCCGGGAAAGTGGGCGATCGCATTAATTCCGCCGCCAATTCCAAAATGTCTTGAAAATCGGCAGCAACCGTCTTCACACTGACTAAAAAATAATCTGTAGTCGAGTCTGTACCCAATCTCGCTCCCACCGATTCTACACGTTCGGCTATTTCCAGCGAAGAATGGCGATCGGTTCCCTTAGTCATTACCGCCGACAGCAAGTGACACAATCCTGCTTGTTCCGGCTGTACGCAGCGGCTACCGGCCCGCAGGAATATCCTAGCTGAAATAATATCTGCGGCAGGATTTTCTGCTGCTAAGACAACGATACCGTTATCTAAAATAGTGCGCTGGATTTCATTTTTCATCATTAATTTAGTTGATAATTGGGAATTGGGAATGTGTAATTGGGAAAAAGATAAGTTGGAATTACTCGATCGGCATTTTGCTATTTTCCATTTGGATCTTTTGACGATGGCGACTTACGCACGGGTGCTCAGAAACCGGGTTTTTCACGAAAAGACGCGCTGTAGTTCACAGATGAAGTAAAAAAACCAGTTTCTTTGATAGTGGTGCGTTCCAGACTGATGCTGTCAGACCGGCTAGGGTTGGACGCACAATATCTAAATGTAACAAAATCTACTCGCTCCGGCTGCGCCGCCAGCGCAAAAAACCCCGGACAAACGAACATCTATCCGGTACAAAAGATATTAGACCTCTTTGGCAAAATCGGAAAATACCCTGAAATCATCTGGGTGAATCAGTGTTTATCTGTTTGATATCTGCGGTTTGTCGATCGAGTCCGTGACTTCTCCTGTGAAATCTGAAGTCTATTGATATTCACTTGCTTAACAATCAAACAGGCTTGAGCACCACAGCCGCGTAGCGACGGGGAGATAAATATTGTTGAGCTAGGCGTTGCAGGTCTAATGGCTTAAATGCTTGAATCGTGGTGGGATAGCTGAGCGCTAATTCGGCAGTGGCGATCGTACTGTAATATCCGTAAAGACCGGCTAACTGTCCCGGCGTTTCGATCGAAAAAGCGAAGTCATTGCACAGCAAACGCTTACAGCGCATCAGTTCTGCCTCCGAAACCGGCTCCGATTGCAATTCCCAAAGCCGATCGCAAATCCGAGATTCCACCTGTTCGATATCATCCGCTTCCAAGACTGCACTAATAGTAAACAAACTAGATTCCCGTTGTAGCGAGAAAGAGCTTTCTATCGCCTCTACCAATTGTAATTCTTCGCGCAGTTCCCTGACCAAACGCGAAGTCCGCCCGTCTGCGAGCAACACTGAGAGCAAATCCAAGCCGCAAGCATTTTGCAACTGTTCAACTCCCGGCCCAGTCCAGGCCATCATCAGCCGCCCTTGTTCCAGTCGGGGGATGCGGAGTTCCTGACGGCGGATTTCTACCAGTGGCGGTTCCGCTTCTGCTGCAAATTTGGGACATTCCCACGGATCGGAAAATCGATCGAATGCTTTCTCTGTGATGTCTCTGGCTTGTTGTTCATCAATTCCCCCGACTATCACCACAGTCATATTATCCGGCTGATAGTGCCACCGATGAAAACACCGCATTTCGTGGGGAGTTCGCGACATCAGCAACTCTTCGGTTCCTAGTACCGATCGCCTGTAGGGATGTCGCTGGTAAACTGTTTCCATCATTGCTTGGAAACCCAGCCAATCGGGACTATCTTGAGCTTGGCGGATTTCTTCGAGCACCACGTCTCGTTCGCGATCGAATTCTGCATCGGGAATCCCAGCGCGCAGCAGCAATTCTGCCAGTGGCTGCGCCGTTTCTGCTAAATAATCAGCCGCAGCGTTGACGAAAAAATGGGCGTAGTCGTGACTTGTCGCTGCATTGGCGACACCGCCGCGATTTTCGATTACCCGGTCAAATTCTCCAGGGGCGATCGAATCCGTCCCTTTAAATATCATGTGTTCGAGAAAATGAGCCATTCCCGACCAAGCATCGGTTTCCCGCGTAGCGCCAGCCCTCACCCACACGTCTAGCGCAACCACAGGTGTGGCCGGCATCCGTTGGTGAATGACCGTTAACCCATTGTGCAGCTTCCAGACATTGGCTGGGAACTCTAAAGCAGCGAGCAGTTGAGACAAGCTAGTTATTCTTAAACTTTAGTTAACTTCGGCTGCAACTATCGTAGCGCTTTACTGATTTGCGATCTGGATTAATTGATACAAAACTCAGTTGACTGTTGACTGTTGGCTGTTGGCTGTTGGCTGTTGACTGTTGGCTGCTATTAAGGGTAATTTTGGCTTTTTTTAAAACGACCTTAGCCTTAAGCTGTTACCATTTTTTGGTTTAAAAGTCAATAGGTTGCGCGGGATATTAATGAATCAGTCGGGAGAAAGAGGAAGCGATCGGAATATTCCAATAAATTAAAAGATATAAGAACACGAAAGAACACTAAAGACATCGAGAGGAGAAACGACAGATGGTAGCTACCTTAGAAGATACCAAGCGCCAAGCGATCGCAACTAAATTAGCAGACATGAAAGCAGTGCAAAATCTGCTGATTGCTAACGAACAATTGTTCATCAATGCCTGCAACGATTCCGAACTGTGCGATCGCTTCCGCGATATGCTCGAAGACGATCGCAAAAACTTGGGCGTACTGGAAACTACGATCGTCCAATACGGGGTTCAAAGCGAACCGAAAGAAACCACCACAAAAATGATCGAAGCAGTTCAGAAACTAATGAAAGGTTCTGAACTCACAATGTTTGAAAAAGTCGGTCAGCACGAACTGCTCAAACACCAACAAACAATGGCCGGGATGTTAGTTCACAAAGCCGCTCAAGTAGTCGGCGCAGACATCGAAGCAGCCATTACTCCCCTCAACACAGTTAACTTTGAAAACCGCGCTCACCAAGAACAACTCAAAGGAGTTCTCGAAATTTTGGGCGTGCGCGAACTCACCGGAAAAGACCCCGACCAAGGCGTTTGGGCTCGCGTCCAAGATGCTGTAGCTGCTATGAGCGGCATCATCGGCGGTGCAGTTACCCGCACCAAAGATGAGATGAACATCGTCGAAATCATCACAATGGATCACCGCAAAGTCGATACCCTATTTATGGAAATCGAAAAAACCGACGATCCTCAAAAACTGCAAGAATTCTTCGGTCAAATTTACAAAGACCTCAGCGTTCACGCAGAAGCCGAAGAACAAATTGTTTATCCTGCAGTTCGCAGCTACTACACCGATACCCAAGAACTGTACGACGAGCAAGCCGAAATGAAGCAGATGCTCGCCAAAATTAAGGCTATGAACCCCAGTTCGGCAGATTTCAAAGCCCAAATCAAACAGCTCAAAACAGCGGTTCAGGATCACGTCAAGCAAGAAGAAGGCGATATGTTCCCTCAAATTCGCCGCAACCTGAGCGAAGCCCAAATGGAACAAATGGCTACTCAATTCAAAGAAGCCAAAAGCAAGCTCCAGCAAGAAATGGCTAAGAAGAGCTAATTTAGCAGTCCGCTAATTTCTACTCTGGCAAAACTAGAGAATAGCTAAACTGCAACCTATCAATCCCGCCACCTTGGTAGCGGGATTACTGTTTTTTGTAACCTTATAAATCTTCACAAACTAATATTAAATCTATTCGCATCGGAATTATTTATATATCTCTTCTCTAAATCTCCGTGAATCCGCGTTCATCAATTGTCATCTGCGGTTGCAAAATTATCTTTTTTTAACCGCAGATACCAGCAGATAAACACAGATTAACGCAGATTATAGGTAACGCGGTTGTGGGGGGAGGGTTTATTTAGATTCTGAGTTGCAGTCAGAGATTGTGAGTGAAAGTCCCCCCCACAAAATGCGGTTATTTATAAATTAACTCGCGACAAATCTATCCGTTAATCACAGAGCCGCCGTTGGGGTGCAAAATTTGACCCGTCATGTAAGACGAATCTTTTGAAGCTAAAAAGACGTAACAGGGAGCAACTTCATCGGGTTGACCGGGCCGTCCCAAGGGCGTGTCTGCACCAAATTTCGCAACTTTTTCTTCCGGGAAAGTTGCAGGAATTAGAGGTGTCCAAATCGGGCCGGGGGCGACTCCGTTGACGCGAATTCCTTTCTCAGCTAAACTTTGAGACAAAGAGCGGGTAAAGGCAACAATTGCTCCTTTTGTGGAGGAGTAATCTAGCAATTGTTGGTTGCCTTTGTAGGCGGTGACTGAGGTAGTGTTGATAATTACACTTCCTTCTTTGAGGTGTTTTAGAGCCGCTTTTGTCAGGTAAAACATTGAGAAAATGTTGGTGCGGAAGGTGCGCTCTAATTGTTCGGCGGTGATGTCTTCGATGCTTTCTTGGGGATGCTGTTCGGCGGCGTTGTTGACGAGGATGTCGAGGTGGCCGAATTCTTTCACTGTTTGTTCTACAAGGTTTTGACAGACGCTTTCTTCGCCGATGTCGCCGGCGATCGCCATACAGCGGCGGCCGAGTTGTTCGATCGCCCCTTTAGTCTTGTTAGCATCTCCATCTTCGTTGAGATAGCCGATCGCCACGTCCGCCCCTTCCTTAGCAAATGCCATAGCCACCGCGCGCCCGATACCGCTGTCTCCGCCGGTAATTAAGGCTACTTTGCCGCGCAGTTTGTCGCTGCCGCGATACTCGGAGGCAAAGGATTCAGGTTGCGGAGTCATTTGAGCTTCGATGCCCGGTTGCTGTTCTTGATGTTGAGCCGGATTGGTTTGTTGTTGAGCTGGCATAACATATTCCTCTCAGTTCTACCTTCATAAATAAAGGTTTTTTCGAGGTAGCGAATCCTTCTTTTTGCCGATCGCACTCTACTACTAAAGACAGTTTGGGCGATCGGCACCCGCTTGTGAGGCTCTTGACTAGCACCCAGTCGCGATTTCCGTAGGGACTCGGGTCACCAACAATACCGACCCATAATTGAAAATCTCAAAAAGCCTTGCCAAGCCTGGATATTGCCGTAGTTCGATCGGACTTGATATCATACCAAATCCGGGTAACGTACCTCCTTTACGATCGGGCGGTTGAAACCGCATCTACACAAACGATGTCGGCAGAATGCCGACTGGTTCACAAAGGGTATCCAAAACCCGGACTTAATATAAATCCTAAAGGTATTTATTCAACAACTCCTAACAAAGCAAACTGCACCCCAAAATTATATTTTGACGTGCAGTTTAAACCAACTAGCTGCTAATTGCTGAGTCTGAAACTAAAGACTCAAACTAACCTTAAAACAGCGGAGTCGAAGTTGGAGCGCCCAACATTAATTTAGGTTCATCAAGCTTCTGAGCTTCTAAAAACGATACGATCGAAGCTTCCGCCGCGTCTTTCAAAGCGTTGAAGTCAATAAAGCTACTTACGCCAGCAGTTTCAGGAGCGAGCAAGCTATCAACACTGCTGGCTTGCACCACAGCGGAACCGCCACCGTTAGTCAAAGGATCGGTGCTAGCAGCCGCAACACCCGTATCGCCAGTCAGCAAATCGATGCTTTGACCGACTCTTTGCGGAGTTGCCGCTGGTAGAGGCACCGAAGGCGAAGTATTGGGGCCTGGCACGTCAAAGCTAACAGGATTGGGCCCGGTTGCGATCGGGAACGGGTTGGGAACACTCGGATCGAAGACTTCCAAAACCGAGTAGGCAGCCGGGAACAAATTGGGAAATAGAGCAATCCCGTTAGCATCCGTTCTTACCAGAGGTTCAGTTGCCGGATCGTAGCGGCCGTTCTTGTTCAAATCCAGAGTAAATGGGATATCGACCAGGGGCGGTTCGCCTGAATCTTGTATGCCGTTGCGGTTGTCGTCTCGGAATTTAGGAACCCGTAGGTCATAGGTGCGAGAGTTGCCAATCAAAGCGCAGGTAAAAGTTTGATTGGGCCCCAGAACAATATTCAGCGCTGGAGTAGTCTGGAAGAAACCAGGAGGAGGTACTTCTCGAAGGTTGTAAGTACCGGGAGTCAAATTGTTGAACGCAAAGCGACCAAACTGATCGGTAACGGTAGTGGGTTCCCCTGCATCCAAAGCACCGTTGTTATTGGTATCGAGATAGATGCTAACGTTGGGAATCGCCGGTTCATTTCCGTCTCGATAGCTGTTGAGGTTAAAGTCCTCGAATTTGCAACCGGTGATGTTGCTGTTCGGCGTGTTGGCAAAAGTAACGTTAGCGTCCTGAGTGCTCAGAGTCACGGGAACGGCAACAGATGTAGAAGGCGAGAAACCAGCCGGTACGACTTCTCGCACGGTGTAACTGCCCGTCGCCAAGTTGGTAAATGCTCCTCTTCCTTGGGCATTAGTCTGTATTTGTTGTTCTCCGGTGTCAGCAACCCCATTATTGTTGGTGTCGATGAAGACGTTAACACCGCTAAGAGGTGCTTCACCCTGAATTGGCTCGTAGCGACCGTTTCCGTTCAGGTCATTGTATTTGAATACAGTGATATTAGGTCGAGTGTTGCCCACACCAGCATTCGTTCCAGCGCCAGTATTAGCTCCCACAGGAGTAAAGGTAAGTGCCGGTGAGGGGTTAGTCGCTGGGAAAGCCAAAGGCGTGTTCGCAAAAATCGGTCGTACACCCGTGACTGCAATAGAAGGTTCCCCTGGCTGTTGGATGCCGTCTAAGTTGTTGTCTACGAATTTAGGGTCGTTTGGTTTCAGCGTATAGCTTGAGTCTGCTACTAACAGCGGTTGCTCTCTGCTGATCGAGGCCTGGAA
This sequence comes from Tychonema sp. LEGE 07196, assembly GCF_963890365.1. Lineage (NCBI taxonomy): Bacteria > Bacillati > Cyanobacteriota > Cyanophyceae > Oscillatoriales > Microcoleaceae > Tychonema > Tychonema sp. LEGE 07196. The sequence goes on from NZ_CAWPRX010000097.1 coordinate 23,718, forward strand.
CCGTGCCTGCGGGCCTGGTGCAGAAACCAAAGCGGGGTTGGGAGTGGTTGATACAGGAGCATTGAGATTGCCGGGGGGAATGTTAGGCCCACCTACTTCGCTCAGAGAGGTTCTGGGAAAAACTTCCAAAACTGAATAATTGGCCGCTCGCAAATTTTTAAAAGTAGCCACTCCGTTGGCATCGGTGATGGCAACTGGTTCAGCGGCGGGTCCATCCCAGCGACCGTTCCCGTTCAAATCTAAAATGAAGGGTACGTTAGGAATGGGGGATTCCAAAACTCCACTGACCACATTTCGCGTGCCGCTGCGGTCTAGATCCCGAAATTTGTTAATTTCAATTTGATAGAGCGGAGTGTCACCAACTTGAGCGCAGGAAAAGGTTTGGCCGGCGGCTACCGTTACGTCGAGTACGGGAATGTTGTTGGGTGGGGTGCTTTGGGGGAAATCTTGTGTTTCTAAAGGTTCTGCAGTCGGACTGTTAAGTCTTAGTCCGTTTGCATCAACTTGTGATGCGATCCGTTCTTCCCGAACTTTGTAGGTTCCGGGCGCTACGTCAAACAACCACTCACCATTTTTGTCTGTTAGGGTGTTGGGTTCGCCTGCATCGCGTTGGCCGTTGCCATTTATATCAAGATATATCCTGACATTTTTAATGCCCGGTTCATTCCCGTCTCGAAAGCCGTCGCCATTTACGTCTAGGTATTTGCATCCAACGATCCGGCTGCCCACAACTTGGGTGTTGCCAAAGAAAACGTTGGCGTTTGTGTTTCCAACAGTTACAGCGAGGGGATTGGGAGTCGTACTACGGAAACCTGCGGGTACTGTGGTTTCTGTGAGTACGTAGTTGCCGGGAACAAGATTGATGAATGAGAACGATCCGTTGGCGTTTGTCAGTACGGAGACATCCCCTGCATCTAATGTGCCGTTGCTGCCGACCGCAGGTTCGAGGAGAATCGGGACGTTTGCCAGACCCGGTTCATTTGCCTGTCTGATCCCATCCGCATTCAAGTCATTGAACTTGATCCCTAAAATTGCCGGGCCTGCATTCCCAACCTGTAATTGCTGGGCAATCCGCTCTTCGTTAGTTAAATCTGCCATGATTTCTCTCCTTCACACCTAAATCCACGTTAATTACAGACTACTGTATGGGTTTGTCAATAGCTGAGTAGCTTTTGCTAGTCGCTGACAATTGCCACTCGATTTTACATACGTCTGCGCTTGAGGTAATGTTCCCCATCTCACACAACAATGCCTCAAGCTTTGTCGCTGGCAAGTATATCAGGTTTTGAAGAACCCTGGCAATTTGAGGGCAACCTCTTCAAGATTTGCACGCCTTCTGTGTCCCTACGTACTTGCTGTTTCGAGCTTTAAAAAGGCTAAGACTTAGTGTTCTCCCCGATATCTAGTCAGGCTGAATCATTCAGGTTTGTCAAGGTTCGCTGTGAAGAGGCGATCGCAGCCTCTGGGATTGCCAACCTGAACAAACTTTAGACCGATCGAGCGATCGGACTCGAACTGACTTGCTTTGCCTGGAAATATGTCGGTCGGCGTTGGGGAACTGCCTGATAGTTTCTCACTCACGATCGATCCTACAGCCTCTGAATCTTGCATCCAATATACAAGCCTGCTTCGGAGTTGCCGGAACTCAGGCTTGAGTGTTGGAGGTTGCCAACAATACGGTATCACGCGATCGCCCTTTAACCACTTCCTGATTTTGATCTGCTGTTTGGCATTCCGGCGATCGAGCTTTTTTTCACCCTACATCACCGACAAATCTCTCGCACCCGACGGCACGAAAGAGTTTCCGAGATTCCAATTAATTAATTCGTTTTTATTGACAAATTCACCCACTTGTGCATTTAGCTCCCGACCGACATTCTGTTGCACCAAGTTAGGAAGATTGCCTAAACTCGCCGCTTGTCGATCGACCAAAAAATCACTAATTGGATAAATAGCACGACCAGCGCTCGAAAGCAAGTTATCCGCCGGCATCAAACCCTCCGGTTCCGCCCCCGCAGAGTTGCCCCCATCCGTCAGCGAGTCGCCATTCAAAGATTTAGCCGATCGACCCTCAGCCTCTCCCGTCAGCAAATCGATGCTGCTAGCCCGAACATCTGACGAGACAACAACCACCGCAGGCGGAGTCGTTTGAATGAAGCCCGGAGGCTGAACTTCCCGGATTACGTAACTACCTACCGGAACGTTGCGGAAACTGTAATTCCCCTGACTGTCGCTCAAGGTACTCGCTTCGCCCGGATCTAGACTGCTGTTGTTGTTGAGGTCGATGTAAATTTGGGTATTGGCGATCGGCGGTTCCCCGGCATCGAGGCGACCGTTGGCATTAAAATCGTTAAATTTCACACCGCTAATCGTCCCCGTTACCAACACGTTACCAAAGCTGAGGTTAGTCGCATTTGTGCCGTTACCCACGGTAATCGGAGTCGGACTTGGCGTAGTTTGTCGAAAACCCGGCTGCGGGACTTCCCTCACGAAATAAGTGCCTTGGGGCAAGTTGATAAAAGAGAAATTGCCTTGGGGGTTGGTTAAAGTCGAAGGTTCATTGGGATCGGGAGCGTTGTTGTTGTTGAGGTCGATGTAAATCGGCCAGTTGGCAACTCTCGGTTCCGTCGGTTCGTTGATACCGTTAGCGTTGAGGTCGTTGAACTTGAAACCGCTGATGCTGCCGGTGGGGAAATTGTTGCCGAAGTTGACGCCGACAGCGTTAGTGTTGCCCGTAATGTCGATCGCCCCTGGATTTGGCGTAGTCTGAACCCATCCGGGCTGCTGAACTTCCCTCACCAAATAGCGGCCGGGGGAAACATTGCCAAAAGTGTAGTTACCTTGTGGGTTAGTGATGGTATTCGGTTCGCCCGGATCGAGGCTGTTGTTGCCGTTGAGGTCGAGATAAATTTGCCAGTTAGCCAGAGGCGGGTCAGTCGCGTCTCGGATGCTGTTGGCATTCAGGTCATTGTACTTAATACCGCTGATGCTGCCGACAAAAAAGACATTGCCAAAATTGACGTTGTTGATATTGGCATTGGAAGTAACGTTAATCGGGCCAGGGTCGGGCGTAGTTTGGCGAAAACCCGGTTGCTGGACTTCTCTCACCAAATATGTATCTGCGGGAATATTGACAAAAGCGTAATTGCCTTGAAAGTTTGTCAAGGTAACAGGTTCGCCGCCGTCTAGCCTGTTGTTGCGGTTGAGGTCGAGATAAATTTGCCAGTTTGCTAGGGGCTGTTCCCCTGGGTCTTGGCTGCCGTTGCTGTTGATGTCGTTGAATTTTGTCCCGGCGATCGTCCCGGCGTTGAAGTTGTTGCCAAAATTAATATTGCCAGCAAAAGTCCCGCTGTTAATCGTGATGGGCGCGGGATTGGGCGTAGTTTGGCGAAAGTTCGGCTGCTGGACTTCCCTAACTTGGTAAGTCCCAGGCGGCAGGTTGGCGAAGGTGTAGTTGCCTTGGGCGTTGGTGACGGTGGAAGGTTCGTTAAAGTCAAGTCGATCGTTGTTGTTGAGGTCGAGGTAGATTTGCCAGTTAGGAATTGGCACTTCTGGGAGATCCGGGCGGCCGTTGGCGTTGAAGTCGTTGTATTTATTGCCGCTGATGCTGCCGACTTGGAAGTTGCCGATGTTGACATTGCCGATGTCTATTTGGCTGGCGGTTCTGGTGGGGATGCTGGATTCGGTCATGGTGTTGCTGTGGCCCAATGAACGCAATTCAATGTTTGCTCTACGGCAATCTAGCAGTTTTTTTGCCAATTGCAGCTATTTCAGGGGATTAATTTTTCGATCGGAGGGAAGCGCTGAGAATCAAAAATGCCCGATGCCCGATGCCCTGCGCGGGCCGATGCCCTGCGCGGGCCGATGCCCTGCGCGGGCCGATGCCCTGCGCGGGCCCATCCCTCCGCAACGCTAGAGTCCAATTTTTGCCAGATTTGATGTACGATCGCCAAGAGTTGTGCAGACAGAGGTCGAATTTTCCATGTCCCGAAACCAGACAGCACGCTGGAATGAAGCTCGCGAGGTTCTGAGTTGGCCCCTAGGCTGGGGTTTGTGCGGTTTTTTGGCAATAAGTTCGATCGCCTCTACTCCTGCTGCTGCACAGCTACCGGCCTCCGAACCCGCTAACAATAATAGCCCGATCGCCCAAACAGCCCAAACAGGCGCGATCGTCCGTCCGGCAATCAAATTGGGCAGCCGCGGCTCGGAAGTGCGCGAACTTCAAGCTGCTCTTGCGTTGTTGGGATTTTACGCTGACAGTGTAGACGGGATTTTCTCGCAAAGCACCGCTAAAGCTGTGTCTCAGTTCCAGGAAGCAGCAGGCATCGCCCCAGACGGTATTGTCGGTCAAGATACTTGGAACCGGCTGTTTCCTGCGACTCCTGGGGCGATCGAAAGCCCGATCGCCAACAATCCTGCAACGGCAGAAAACTCAGAGATTAACCCACAACCGCAGCCCACCAATTTTCCGGTTTTGAGAAGAAGGATGCGGGGCCCGGCGGTTAGAGATTTGCAAGAACGACTGCGGGCGAAGGGATTTTTGCGCGTTAGTGCTGACGGCGTGTTCGGGCCGGAAACTCAAGCTGCTGTCAAGGCTGCTCAGCTACAATATCAACTACCAGCAGACGGCATTGTCGGCCGCGCTACTTGGGAAGCTCTGCTGCGCTGAAAGCCAGCAAATACTGTCGGATATAGCATTTCTCATAAAGATGAGGTGCCGCTGGGCATAGGGCATGGGCCCGCGCAGGGCATGGGCCCGCGCAGGGCATGGGCCCGCGCAGGGCATTGGGCATTGGCCCGCGCAGGGCATCGGGCATTGGCCCGCGCAGGGCATTGGGCATACCTCACGACGGTTGACAACCGCTATATGCACGTTGCGCGATCCTCTTCTAGGGCTAACGGGCGATCGTACAAATTGTTAAGTCCATTAACCTAATTAAACATACAGTATGGATCGCTAAAAAGCCTGCTGTATATACCTTCTTCCTTCTTCCCTCTTCCTTCTTCCCTCTTCCCTCTTCCCTCTTCCTTCTTCCCTCTTCCCTCTTCCCTCTTCCTTCTTCCTTCTTCCTTCTTCCTTCTTCCTTAAAAAGTGTCAAGTTTAGTAAAGAAAGTATTGTCATGGCGGAAGTTGGTGTTATGTTAAATACATGAGGGGCAGAACCAAGAAGCAAAAAAAACTTGGATAAAAAATTTGAAATTAGAGTATTTGTCCCGATCGACTCTAGTTCGCAGGCAATGCCTGAATCGTATAGTTTATTAGCAAAGACAAGGTTGATCTTGCGATCGAGATTTGTGAAATAGCTTGAGGCGATTTGAGAAATCGAATGTCAACAAGTTAGAATGGCGATCGCGCAGTCAAACACAGAAGTCTGCATAGGCTCCGCTATTAGCTATATCGCCCGCAGAGCAGTTGCCAAAAAGTACACCTTAGTAGTAGTTTTGCTGGATTTCAGCACAGCTAAAAACCCACTTGAATCAATTTAACTCACAAATGTTTTAGGGTCTGGCATCCGATATGCTAGGCCCTAAAATTTTGCGTGCAGTTGTTTGTTGTCAGTTGGCAGTTGGCAGTTGGTGGTTGGCAGTTGGTGGTTGGCAGTTGGTGGTTGGCATTAGCTAATAAGCTGTTGCGGCATTTAAACTGTATATCAAAAAACAATAAAACAATGAGTGGGGTGTCCCGCCCGCCCTGAATATGCAATGTTTATTTGCGCCACACGCTACAGCTTATTAATAATATCGTTTCCGGCTGCATCGTCAGGTGATAAATTAGAGGGCAATTCATGAATGATTTTTACAAATCACCACCTCTGTCGGTGCAATTTTAAGTTGTTCGATTCACAGTCAACAGCGTCGCCCGCTCGCGTAGTCGAAGGGTCAACAGTCAACAGTCAACAGTTAACAGTCAACATCATGAGGAATGCAACCGAATTGATATAACAACAAACAACTGCCAACTGCCAACTGACAACAAACAACTGACAACAAACACCTGCAAACTGCCCATTTCATTTAATATCTTCAATGCGAGCATTCAAACCGTTAACGGTGAGAATTTGGAGCAATTCGTCAGCTTTTTCGCGCTCCCGAAAAGCACCGGCTTGCATTACCGATCGCCCGTTGGTAAAAGTCCGAAAAGCATCGGGAACCAAGGAGAGTATTTTTTGTCTGTCGCCGGAACTCTGGGCATCCACCACAACTCGATACCGGAAACCCAAAGCAATAGCTCGATCGAATGACGGCGAATTCTCCAAACCTGCTACAGAATTCCCCCCTAAAATAGCAGGTACGTAGCCGCCCCTCCCTAGAGGAATGTTGCGGCCAGGAACCGGCAATTTACCCTCGGAAGAAACCGAACTAGAACTATCAAAATTGGGCGAAATTATTGGTTGCTCTACTGAACTTTCTCGAACAGATCTAGCATCGGGATCTGGTACGGGAATTGCGATCGCCCCTGGAACAATCGATGCAGCAGTGGCATTTATCGGAGCAATTTCTGGCCGCAACTGAGGGTTAGACGACCTTATGGAAACAGGCTGTGGTGGCGCAATTAGCGCTCTTTCAACTCGGGGAGTTAACCGCCCCGGATTGTAAACAGGGAGAGAAGTTTCAGGGCCGCCAATACTCGCAGATCGATCGGACGTTAGCAGCAAACCACGGCCCGCAATAGGCGCAGGCGGGCTAAAAGTTCCAGCCACATCTACCGAACCCGTCGTGCGATTGCTCAACAATTGATTGCCGTAAGCTGGGATTACTTGACCTTTCGCCGCATTGTTAACATCGTACTGACCGTTGTTGCGAATGACATTGCCTCCCGGTTCGGCCGCAGTTCCCAAATCCGGCAGAGCTCGGGCGATCGCCACAATTCCGTCCCGCTTGTTACCTTCGATATAATTGTTACGCAGCACCGGTCTAGCATCAGCTTGCACCACTACGCCGTCCTTATTCCGAGTAATTTTGTTACCGATCAGCAAAGGCGAGGCGTTCTGCGCTACATTCACGCCAAATCCAGTGTCTTCAAACACATTATCTCGAACTTCCGGCCGGGAACTGCCAAAAATCGTAATCCCGTTAGCTCCATTTTTCGAGAAAACATTGCCGCCAATCGTCGGCCTTCCAGTTCCCACTACCGAAATCCCGTCGTGAGTGCTCCCCGAAAAAGTATTGTTGACAACCGTCGGAGAACTCGATTCGATCCACAAAGCGTAACCGCGATAGTTGGTATTTGTCACTGTCACCCCGCTGAGTCCCGCCCCGTCTGCGCCTAAAATTGCGATGTTTTGACCCGCCGAAGTCGGGCTGAGGAATTCTCCTCCGCCTTTGATCACAATATTCTGGCCGCGAGTGTTGGGATTTCCCTGTACCGTCACGTTTGACCTGAGCATTAATGGAAATTTTTCGCCGCTTTGAGCGCTGTAAGTACCGGGCGCTAGTAAAATTGCTGTTTTGGGCGGGGCTACGCTTAAGGCGTAAGTGAGGGTTTTGAATGGCGATCGATCGCTCCCGTTACCTCCTGTGTCGCTACCGCCGCTAGAACTCACGTAGAGTATGTTAATGTTGCTTTCTGGCGCTTGAGAAAGAAGCTGCACCGGGGGGATACCCGCAGCGATAACTGAGGCTTGAGGGCTATAAAAAGCTGTGCTGGCAAAGACGAGCAGCAAGCAAGAACTTAAAGCTTTCCTTGGCGATGGCGTTGGGCCCGGCAAGCTACGATTTTCTTTGCACTCGCTCTGTTTTGAATTTAGGAACATAAAAAAACACAATTTATCTTTGAGTCAAATTTCGCATTCCCTGTTTCGTGTCTGGTTTTGGCGATCGCAGTTGAATTTCACCCGCCTGCTGGCGTTTTCTGCTGTTAATGTTTTGTTTTACTGTGCGTCAACCTCACGGCTCTCCTCCAAGTGTGGTATGCAGGTTAACGATTCCACTTCTATACGAGTTTGATCTATTATGCTTTGTTTTTTTGAAATTCCCTAAAACTTAAAAATTTGTCAAATTTAGATCCGTTGATGCGAAAATTAGGTCGGTCGCTTTTGCCACAATCTTGACGGTGTGGGAGAATGTAGCAGTTTGAAAGGTAGGATTAATTTTAATTAAGGTGGTTCTGAATGACCGAGAAACAAAACAGAACTTTACCGGCACAGCCGGCCCTCTGCCGGATTTTAGATGCAAATCTAGACCGCGCGCGCGAAGGGTTGAGAATTATTGAAGAATGGTGCAGGTTTGGTCTTAACAATGCCGAAAAGGCCCTGGCGTGCAAGCAACTGCGTCAGGAATTGGCGGCTTGGCACACGGCCGAATTACGCAGCGCTAGGGATACGCCTGCAGATCCGGGGACGGAGTTGACTCACCCGCAGGAAGAGCAGCGATCGAGCATTCAGCAGCTACTGGAGGCGAATTTCTGTCGGGTGGAAGAAGCTCTGCGGGTACTGGAAGAGTACGGCAAAGTTTACGATCCAAATATGGGCAAGGCTTTTAAGCAGATGCGCTATCGGGTGTATACTCTCGAAAGCGATTTGCTGGCTTACCGGCGCTACCAGCAGTTACTTCGATCGCACTTATATCTGGTAACTTCGCCCCGAGACAATTTGTTACAAGTCGTGGAAGCTGCTTTGCAAGGCGGGCTGACTTTGGTGCAGTACCGCGACAAAACCTCTGACGATGCGGTAAGGTTGGCCAACGCGCGGCAGATGAGCGAACTTTGTCACCGCTACGATGCTTTGTTGATTGTGAACGATCGCGTGGATTTGGCGATCGCAGTGGATGCCGACGGCGTACACTTAGGGCAGCAAGATTTGCCTGTAGCCGAAGCGCGCAGGTTGCTCGGCCCGGGACGGATTATCGGCTGTTCGACTACCAATGGCGAGGAAATGCAGCGAGCTATTGATGCGGGAGCCGACTATATTGGAGTTGGGCCTGTCTACGAAACTCCCACCAAAGCAAATAAGCCGGCGGCGGGTTTGGACTATGTGCGGTATGCTGCTGATAAGTCGCCTGTTCCTTGGTTTGCGATCGGCTCAATTGATATCAACAACCTCGATCAAGTATTGAATGCTGGAGCTCAAAGGGTTGCCGTAGTGCGATCGATTATGGAAGCAGAACAGCCTACTTTAGTCACGCAGTTTTTGATCTCGCAGTTGATTCGGATGCAGAATCTGAAAGCCCAGAAAGCTTTGCAAAGGACAAGCTAAGTTTATTAGCTTAGTTGATTAGCAATTTGTCGGGCGGGTTTCGTATACCGATATAACCCGTCTGAGTTCGGGTTTTGTCTTACTTTCTGGCGGTTCAAACCGGCGAGTCTTTTCAATTCAAGCGTATTGAAATATAATTTTGGTACCGAGGCAGCTCTAAAAACTGATAATATTTAAATGATGACAAATCAAATTGCGCTGGAAGTTAACGGAGAAAAACGCAATTGTGCGATCGACACACCGTTACCAAAATTACTAGAACAACTAGGATTAAACCCGCGCTTAATAGCTGTGGAGTACAACGGCGAAATCCTGCACAAACAATTTTGGGAAACCACAAACATCCAAGAGGGTGACATCCTAGAAGTAGTCACAATCGTCGGAGGAGGCTAGCCACAAAGCGAGCGAATCATATCAAATCCCTTGGCATCCAAATGATTCATCTCTCTCTTCTCTTCCTCTGCGGCCTCTGCGGTTAAATCATTCCGAATTTCTCACAAAAATTTTCTACCAAACATGACATCCCCGACTTCTTTAAGAAGTCGAGGATATGGGTATATTGAGATATGAAATCAGGAAACATATCCCCAATTATATACGTTCCCAGGCAAAACCCAGGAACGCATAAAATTAAACTGCGACAGCTTCAGCCACAGCTTCAGTCGCCGCTGCAACCACAGGATAAACACTGAGTTTCTTGCGAGTTTTGCCCTTTCTTTCAAAAGTCACAACACCATCAACCAAAGCAAACAAAGTATCATCTCTGCCGATACCAACATTATTACCGGGGTGAACTTTCGTGCCGCGTTGACGAATCAAAATGTTGCCAGCTTTGACAACTTGACCGCCGTACTTTTTGACACCAAGACGCTGGGAATTAGAGTCGCGTCCGTTACGTGTGCTGCCTGTACCTTTCTTATGGGCCATAATGTCCTCAACTTTATTTACTATTGTTTATTCTGATTCAATTTCGCCAGTTTGGGGAGTTTCCACAACTGCTTGAGACAAATCTCTCGCGGCCAAAACAACACCATTGACTGTAATAGAGTCAATCATAAACCGAGTTGTTTCTTGGCGGTGTCCTTTTTTCTTCCGAGTTTTCTTTTTCGGCTTCATCTTGTAGACGAGGACTTTGCGGCCCCGGAAATGCCGCAGCACAGTTCCTTCGACTGTGGCATTTTCTACTAGAGGCTGACCGATATGAACGTCGTCTTCGTGCTGGATCAGAAATACTTTGTCAATGGTGACTTGTGATTCAGCTTCCACGTGAAGCAGTTCGATGTCGTAGAAGCGGCCCGGTTCTACTCGAAATTGTTTGCCGCCGGTCTCAATAATTGCGTAGGTCATGGGATAGTCGTTGGGTTTGCCGTACAGGTAGCTGGTTAGTCATTGGTCATTAGTCATGGACTTTTGACGGCTGCTCTCCAGCTTTTGGAATGTCTCGACCTGATCCGAGCAGGATTTAGACAGACAATCTACAATTATTGTTGATTTGGGTATTTTTGTCAAGTTCTGCCGTGCGCGAGATTTTCTAATTAGGTAGTCTTGCACGCAAAGGCGGTCATAAACCGGGTTCTTTTACGAAAAGGCGCGTTTTCACCCAAGGTAAGGATAAAAAACCCGGTTTCTTTGGTCTTAATGTCGCGAACTGTTAGGGATAAAAACAGAAGATGCTGAACATTTTTATCCAATTTATCCAAATTCAAGCAGTCGCAGAACATCTGCTACTTCGTAACAATTCTAAAGCCTGATGTCTTACCCTGCCTTCCATCACCTCTTTTTGTAAAGTAATAAAAGCCTCAAAATCTTCTAAACCGTACTTAGTCATCTGCAACTGCTGTCGCAACATTTCTTCTGCCTCAACCGTTAAATAACCTGTTTTTAAAGCTTTTTGGACAATGGTACTGATTAAAGTCATAGTAGATTCACCCTGCAGGCACGCACGTAAACAGTGGAGTTTTGTCACCAGACTAACTCAGATTTTAGTTTGTTTCCCCGATCGCCCTTCAAATAGGTCAAATCTACCTTAAGGCATATTTTAATCTATCGATTTGTCAGTGGAGAATTGTATCAATTTTTACTCAAAAATGCGATTCAATTGATGATTTAACAGCTATTCTTGAAACTCAAGCTACACATAAGCAGTGTAGGATACTTTGAAAAAAACTGGCAATCCGTTGCCGTGCCTAGGAATCATCTAATTTTAAAAAATGATATTAAATTTAAAAATGTAGCACAATTTATTGTCACAGGCATTAGTTGGTTTCTAACAACAGCCGCCATTCTCTGACAGCAAAGGGAGGAACCAGCAACGCAGCTTTTTTTTCACCTTTCACAGGCAAGTTCAACCGCAAAGGCTGATTACTTTCGACTTGTGTAATGATTGATTTAAAATCATATTCTCCGACATTAATCGGCAAATCCGACTCGCTCCAAATATCATTAGCCATGCCCATTGCGCGACTTCCCGCAGCCACATTCAGCGGCACAGGGTGCTGCAATTCTGTTCCTGGAAACCCTACCAATCTCAGATTAAAAGAGTTTACTACTCCCGACTTTACTCGTTTGTACAAAACAACTTGCCACGCTTTGTCATCAGTATCGCGCAAGCTTTGTACGGAACGAAACATTACTCTGTCGCCCGCTTCTGGATACTTGTGAATCGAGGCAAAAGCGGGCGGGCTGAGAGTTAAGGTTAGTAGATACAAACACAAGCTAATGATTGTTAAAGCCTTGAAAAAGGAAGGTTTTTTACTGAGATTGTTCATAGGATGACCAAAATATCGCTTATTACCCAAAAGTTTAATACATAAAAAAGTAGGATGCGTGCGACGCGCCCTACTACTCATTTTAAACCTAGATGAATCCAACTGCCTGCTTAGGCAGGAGGAAGAGCATAAAAAGCAACTCCCTCATCCCGGAAATCTGACCTCCCCTGTACCGCCCGTCGCTGCTCTGCGCTTGCGGTGAAAAAGTGTGTAATATTTTGCGAATTTTCCCGTTCCCTCGCCAGGTTGGTAAAACGATAGACGGGTATTGCACCCGGAACAGCCGTGCTATATGAATTGAAAACCTCCCCCTGATCGCGGAACTGGGGTAAGGTGCGAACAAAGCTTATCTCACCAGGTTTATTCGTAAAGAAATAGGTTCCTGATGCCGTATTTAAGAAGCGTTGAACCTGTGCGTTACCGCCATTTGGAGCAATAAATTCATCGCCTTCACTCTGGAAACGAGCAGGGTTGGTTAGTCGGTCACTTTTCTCGATCGGGTCTGTAGTATAAAAATGCCCTCCTGCCGTCTTGTCAAAGAAACGCGCGACGGGAACGCCACTACTGCCTCCTGGATTTACAGGCGCACCTGTTATAGGGTCATTCAAGGTGACATTGCCACTGGGAGTTGAAACCTGTAATGTGAAAGGCTGAGGAAGTTCGTTTAACGTATTATAGCTAGTCACGCGGACTACATAGTCCACACCAGGCACACTTGTAAGCGGGTTAGAAGCACCATTGGAGTATATGGTACCAAAACCCGGTATTTTTGGGTTTGGGAAGCCGCCGCTATCATCATCCTGAGCAACAAGAAGACCCCTCGTATCAGCGAGATTCGCACCCGTGCTGTCTTTGGGTACCTGAAAGACTTGCACGTAAGGGTCGAAGCCAGTGCTTAGATCTTTAAAAAGATCAATTGATATAGGCTGATTAACTAAATCTACTTTTAAAAGGTAATCTTTAGCGCGAGTTCTTGCCGAACCATCGTTAGGATTAGGAGTCGGGATATCCTTGTCAGTTGTAGTTAACTGATTTGTCACTTGAACTGATGCCATTTAAGCTGTCCTCTTAACTTTTTTGATAGCAGGTGTTATAAAATACTGCCTTCTACATTTATAAAACACTCAAGACTGATAAGTTACCTAAGAGCTATTAGTATTTTTATTAGGTATTTTTGTGAAAAGTATACCAACGCGGGAATTAATTTTATTTTAAATAAATTTAACAATTTATGTAAAACATTGTCTGACATCAGTAAAACCCACATTCCGCACCCTACGGTGTCACACAGCATAATTACTTATAAAAATCAATTTTGCAAGTAAAAAGTTATATATTATTAGAAAAATATTTTTTATCTACGGTATATCAGTATAATTTATAGCTTGAGGGTTCGATAAAAATAAGTAAAAACCGACTGCGACAGTTGAGGGTGCGGAATGTGGGAGAAGAATACACAAAAAGTTAGTGCCTTAAGCAGATAAAATTGTAAATAATTATAAATAATTATAAAGATACCATGACACACCTAAATAAACCCTTACACATATCAGAACAGAAGTTTATAGAGGCTGCGGCTTGCTGGAATCTCGAACAGTTATATGCAGACTTGACAGCAGCCAAACAAGAGTACGCTAGCAGTACAAAGCAGCGACTCACTCCTTTAGAAAAAACTTACCTGCGAGGATTGCTTTGCAATTATAGTCCCCCGGAAATTGCCACCGCACTCCACCGCGAATGCGCCGGTATTAGAGTAGACTTATCGAGAGGGCTGTATCGCTACATAGAAGTTTTGACGCTCCAACAACCCAAAGACTGGAGAGAAATCCCCAGTCTCCTAGAAATATTTGGTTATAAACAAAAGGGGAATGTAGAAACATTACATCCTACATTGATAAGTTATATCCAAACTCCCCAAACTCCCATTGAAAATCAAACTGAATGGGGGATGTTGGCTGATACGTCTATTTTCTACGGGCGCGCAACAGAACTTGCTAACTTAGAGCAATATATTTTACAAGAAAACTGTCGTTTAGTTGCTATCTTGGGTATGGAGGGCATTGGCAAAACTTCTTTAGCATCTAAGCTAACAGATGCGATTAAACACCAGTTTGACAGATTAATTTGGCTCAACCTAAGTCATGCACCTCTATTGGCAGATACTTTAGTAAATTTGATCGAATTCTTATCAGACAAACCACTAAGCGGTTTAGATAAATTGCGGTTAATTGCTCGCGATCGGGAAAAAAAAGTTTTTCTTCAAGCTGCGGTCGCTCTCAAAGAGCGACCGCAGCTTGAATTTTATCTAGAAAAACTAATCGCTTCTACAACTGCAACAGAACAGACAATCATCACTGATGGTATCCAGCGGTTGATTCAGTGTTTACAAAAGCGTCGATGCCTAATAATTTTAGATGAGTGGGAAGCTGTTTTCAGCATTGAGCAGTTAACAGGAAATTATCGAGAAGGATATCAAGTATATGGGGAATTTATGAAACAAGTAGCAAAATCGCAGCATCAAAGTTGCTTGCTGTTGACTAGCTGCGAAAAGCCTAAAGAAATTGCAGCGTTAGAAGGTCAAAATCAAGCTGTACGGTCATTAAAATTGGGTGGTTTGGGAGAGGCGGCTGTGGAAATCCTTAAAAACAAGGGTTTGTCTGAAGAATGTGAATACTCAGAACTGATAGAAGCATACAGCGGCAATCCTTTAGCGTTAAAAATAGTCACAACAACTATTAAGGATATGTTTGGCGGCAGCATTGCTAATTTTTTAAGAAATGGGCTGTTGCTGGGAGATTATAGCGATACGTTATCTCGGCAGTTTGATCGCTTATCATCCTTAGAAATCCAGCTATTGCACTGCATGGCGAAAGAAGTCAAGCCTGTTGATATTGAAAAATTGTGTTCAAATATTCAGCAAGATCGGGACTCGGATTTTTTTAAGACGTTGGAATCGCTTTTCAGGCGATCGCTAATTGAAACAGTCCCAGCAGAAACTGAAACCCTGTTCGCGCTTCAACCTGCGATCAAGAAATATCTGATGTCTGTAGCAAGATTGTCTAAGCCATAAATAATAACCGAGGTTCTATTTCCAATCGGTTTCAGCTTGGGATAGCACGTAGGCTGAAACATCGATAATTTGTTGTTCCGACAAACGATCTTTGTAAGCGGGCATAATACCTTTGCCGTTGCTTACTAAGTTGGAAATATTGGCGATGGAATCCATGTCATATTTTTTTAAGGCTTTTTGTTTCAAGTTTTTGCCGCGCCTGATAATGTTGCTGCCGTTGATGTGACAGGCGGCACAGTTGGCGCTGAAGACTTCGGCGGCGGTGGCAGTTTCGGGAGTTGTAGCTGGATCTGCGATCGCGATTTGGGAATTAGTAGCGATTCCTACAAATGCCAGTGTCAGTATTAATACAAAGGCGGTGAAGCTTTTTTTAAAATTATTTAGAGAAATCATCTATTTGCAATTTGAAAAATAGTGCTGGATTTCATGATATCACTAAATACGGGTTTTGGGGTTGACTCACCGATTCATTCTTCCCAGTCGAAGGTGCGGGTAACTGCTTTTTTCCAAAAGCGATATTTTTGCTCTCGAAGTGATCTCGGCATTTGCGGTTCCCAAATACAATCCACCGCCCAATTATCCCGTAATTGAGCTAATTTACTCCAAAAACCCACCGCCAAACCAGCCGCATAGGCAGCGCCCAAGGCAGTAGTTTCTGCTACCACAGGCCGCACCACAGGCACTCCCAACACATCGCTCTGAAACTGCATCAGCGTACTATTTCCCACCATCCCACCATCTACTTTTAAAGACAAAAGCTGCACAGCAGAATCCTGATTCATCGCATCCAATATTTCCCGCGTTTGCCATGCTGTCGCTTCCAATACTGCGCGGGCAATATGTGCCTTAGTCGCGTAACGAGTTAAACCTACAATTACTCCCCGCGCGCTGTCTTGCCAATAGGGCGCGTAGAGTCCAGAAAATGCCGGCACAATATAAACTCCGCCACTATCTTCGACAGTATTTGCTAATGTTTCTACTTCCGCAGATGTGTTGATGATGCCCAAATTGTCCCGCAGCCACTGTACTAATGCTCCGGCGATCGCAATACTGCCTTCGAGAGCATACACAGCGGGCGATTCTCCCATCTTGTAGGCAACAGTTGTCAGCAACCCTTGCTTTGAAGGAACGATCGCCTCACCAGTATTCAGCAGCATAAAACAGCCCGTACCGTAAGTATTTTTTGCCTCCCCAACATTGAAACAAGTTTGCCCCACCAGAGCAGCCTGCTGATCGCCCAAAGCAGCAGCAATTGGAACACCATCTAACAATCCTTTTGCAGTACCAAAAATGTGACTAGAAGGGCAAATTTCTGGCAGTATACAGCGGGGAATTCCCATTATTTCCAAAGTTTCAGCATCCCAATCGAGGGTTTGCAAATCCATCAACATCGTGCGGCTGGCATTGGTAACATCGGTAATATGCGCCCCGTCAGTCAGATGCCAAATTAGAAAACTATCGACATTCCCAAAAATCGCATCGCCTCGATTTGCAGCTTCCCGCAATCCTGCAATATTGTCCAACATCCACTTGATTTTTGGCCCGCTGAAATAAGTCGTCAGCGGCAAACCGCAGCGCTTTCGCAATCGATCTTTGCCGTCAACTTCTGCTAAGCTAGTACAAATTTGATGAGTCCGGGTATCTTGCCAAACAATCGCATTGCCGTAAGGTTTACCAGTTTTTCGGTTCCAAACAATTGTAGTTTCGCGCTGGTTGGCAATACCGAGGGCAGCAATATCTTGCGGGTCAATATTGCCGATTTTAAGTGTATTTTCGATCGCGCTTTGGGTGCGCTGCCAAATTTCATCGCAATCGTGTTCAACCCATCCCGGTTGCGGGTAAATCTGCTGGTGTTCTTGTTGGTTGCTGGCAACTATCTGTCCCCGGCGATCGAATACAATAAACCTGGTGCTAGTTGTTCCTTGGTCGATCGCTGCTACGTATTTTTTTACCAATTGCCTAAAATATGTTTAGTAATCAGGTCTTTAACGTATATGATACTATATCTAGAACTCCAATTAATGTCAAAAACTTTAGCTTAGGGAACTCAACAAGTTGAAACTGGCAGATTTGCTGAGGCTCGATCGCACAATTAAGGTTATTGGCTTTGACGACGCTCCATTTTCTCGTACCAGCGGCGGTCTGGTGTCCGTCGCCGGAGTAGTCTGCGGGGGTACCAGATTTGAAGGAATGGTCTGGGGACAAGTCCTCCCAGACGGATTAGATGCCACTGATGCTATTTGTCAGCTACTGATCGGAGGTAAATTTCTGCCGCAATTGCACCTCGTTTTGTTAGACGGAATTGCTTTCGGCGGCTTCAATATTATTGACCTTCAGGAGTTAGCATCGCGGCTGCAAATTCCTTGCGTTGCTGTGATGCGCCGCCAACCAGATTTAGCTGCTATTGAAAAAGCTCTCGGCTATTTACCAGACTTGGAATACCGTTTAGAATTGTTGCGTCGGGCTGGAAAAATTTATGCTTTTGAACCTTTCTTTTTTCAGGTATGCGGCGAACAACCGGAAGTAATTGCGCTGGTACTCCAGCGTTTGACTGATACTGGTAAGGTTCCTGAAGCTTTGCGTTTGGCTCATTTGATTGGTGCGGCGGTTATTACGGGTGTTAGCGGTAGTTCTGCTTGAATTTATTATGGGCGATTTGATTGATCTGAAGTCAAAAAGGTTGGTAGTGAGGAATACGAGTCCGCTAATTTGGATGCGGAATCGCATTGCGAACGATCGAACCAAATAATGATTTAGCTTCTAACAATTTCGCCCTCGATTTCACCGAATTCGATTTTAGTTCCTAATGCCAAAGTTAGGGTGCTTTCAGGTTCAATCATTTTTATGTCGCCTTGAATGTCTGTGGCCCACCAAGCCCGATCGCTCAAATTGGTCAATCCCAATGATAGCTCGTTTTGGGATCTAGAATTAACCAGCGCTACAACACCATTAGACGCGGTAGCTGTTAAACTAGGGATGTCCGATGTTAATAGCTGAGTTCCCGCAGTCAGAGGCATCACTCGACTTCCCAATTTCAGAAAAAATTGACCGTTGTTAGAAGAATCGGCTGGGGATTTGTGTGATATAATAGTCGGGCCCACAGGAGGCGAATTTGCAGCGGGCAAGTCAGAGTTTCCGACGGTAATTGTACAGTTTCCGATTCTCTTTTGGTCGCCCGATCGCAAATAACTCACCGCCCCGCGATCGACATTCTCGCAAGCAATTTGACCGCCTTCTAATTGAAACCGCATCGCTAAGGGCGAAACACCAGGAATATAGATAATAGACAAATTTTCATCACTACCAAAAGTCACCGGTTCGGCACCAATAGTCAGAGTGCGATTCGCTCCATTATCGTAACTAATTACCAGCCAAGCTTTGTTAAACAAAGTTTCGGCTACAACCAACATAATTCCAATCCAAAAGCCGATCGCAGCACAGCCAGCTAAACGGCCCGCCACACCGGATAAATTGTAAGCAAACAGAATAAACAAACAACCGCCCAAAAGCCCGCCAACAACGCCACCTCCCGCGCCGCGCGGCACTCCCAAATTAGGAATTCGTTTGGAAAGTCCAAGTCCTAACAAACTGCCGGCTATTCCCCAGCAAATGACTCGCAATATTTCGTTTTCGCCGTCGCCAATCCCGCTAAAAATACCTTCGGCAATCGCTCCAGAAATTGCCCCTGTTATCAAACCAAACAATCCGCCATTTTTTAAAGCTTGTTTAATTTGGGGCTTGCCTTTAATGTAGTAATAATAGCCGATCATAATCGCAGTAGCAATCCCGCCGCCTACCAATCCAAACCAGCGAGTTGTGGACAATACACTGTCAAAAACAGATGTTGAATTATTGAGCCGCTGCATGAAAGGTTCGGTGATGAGATTGCCGGCAAAACCGCCGACAGCACCGCTAATCCCAAACTGCAAAGCTTTTTTAATGGCTGATAGATTTCTTTTCACGGCGCACCTGAATTGTAAAGTGAGACTCAATCGATTTGAGATTTGAGATTTTAGATTTGGTTGGGGGAGCATCTGTAGTTTTGTATTTTTAGCGAGCTGTGGCGATCGCCAGCCGTCAAAAAATACTGACGATCGAAGTGAGATGCTCCGTCAATGTGGGAGTTTAACTTCGATCGCGACGAGTGTACGTGGCACGGTCTCCGTTTTTGGCAGAGTCAAATTTAGCTACAAGCGAGAAAGTCACGATTTCCGATCCGCACCAGTCGCCACCCTGTCTCCTCCCCGTCTCCCGCACCTTTTTTTGACACAGAAGTCTCCGATCCTCCCGCCGTCGCCTTCGGGACAAACCAGTCCCTAGAGCGATCGCCTGCAACCCTTGCTGCGAGATAATTTGATCTATTTTTATTTGTGAAAAATTTGCACCGGTCGGAGCCCAACCGAGGCCCCAACATGAAAAGGAATGTTACAAACTATTACAGTAACACTCAGAATGTGAACATAATGCCTCAAAATACTTGCCAGAGGTAGTTGCGTCAGACAAGTAATATTCTGACTAACTGCCCAACAGTTACTCGATCGCCACTTAGCGATCTGCTGCAATCTCGATCGTAGATTTAAAGATCGCATCAGTCATTTGTGGTATTCTAAGCGACAGGCACTGTGCGGGCATCAGCCAAGCGCACCGGCGTGAAGAACCAGCGCCGTCAAACACCGAAGGCAGTCACCAGCAAGCAAATTCAACACTTGCTAGCTCTGGAAAGTCCGCCCTTCCCCGTCAAAGCTCCTGCGACCAGCGAAGCGAAAGGTACGGGATGAAAGCGCCCGCCGCCGCTAGCTCAACGCAGAGCAGTTCGCAATTGCAAAATATCCAGCGGGTACACACAAGATGAGTATCGTCACCAAATCAATCGTCAACGCAGATGCCGAAGCTCGCTACTTGAGCCCAGGTGAATTAGATCGGATCAAGAGCTTCGTCACCTCTGGTGAACGCCGCGTCCGCATCGCCCAAATTTTGAGCGAATCCCGCGAACGCATCGTCAAGCAAGCCGGCGACCAACTTTTCCAAAAGCGCCCTGATGTTGTTTCTCCCGGCGGCAACGCTTACGGCGAAGAAATGACCGCAACTTGCTTGCGCGACTTGGACTACTACCTGCGTTTGATCACCTACGGAGTAGTAGCTGGCGACATTACTCCGATCGAAGAAATCGGTATTGTCGGCGTCCGCGAAATGTACAACTCTCTCGGAACCCCGATTGCAGCCGTCGCCGAAGGCGTCCGCGCTATGAAGAGTGCAGCTTCCTCGCTGCTGTCTGGAGAAGATGCTTCCGAAGCTTCCTCTTACTTCGACTACGTTATCGGTGCGATGCAGTAAGGAATTTTGATTTTTGATTTTTGATTTTTGATTGAAGAATCGGGGGTTGCTGACAGCAAGCTAAAAGCTTTTGCAGATAACCAACCACTTAAAAATCTGAAATCCCCAATCCCAAATCCCAAATTCTAGCTCCAAAATTGGACTGACTCAGCCACTTTCTAGGAAACAAGACAACCATGCAAGACGCAATTACCGCCGTAATCAATTCCTCTGACGTTCAAGGTAAGTACCTTGACATCAGCGCATTAGACAAGCTCAAGAACTACTTCGCTTCTGGCGAACTGCGCGTCCGCGCCGCTACCGCTATCAGCGCCAATGCAGCCACAATCGTCAAAGAAGCAGTTGCTAAGTCTCTGTTGTACTCAGACGTAACTCGTCCCGGCGGCAATATGTACACCACTCGCCGTTATGCAGCTTGCATCCGCGACTTGGACTACTACCTCCGCTACGCCACCTACGCAATGCTAGCTGGCGACCCTTCCATCCTCGACGAGCGCGTGCTCAACGGTTTGAAAGAAACCTACAATTCCTTGGGCGTGCCCATCGGTTCTACCGTACAAGCAATCCAAGCAATGAAAGAAGTCACCGCCGGTTTGGTTGGTTCTGACGCTGGTAAAGAAATGGGCGTCTATTTCGACTACATCTGCTCTGGCTTGAGCTAAATCGAAGGAAAAAGGAAGAAGGAAGAAGGAAGTTCGGCAACGGATTCTGTAACGGATGTAACGGATGTAACGGATGTAACAGATTTCAGTCCGATGGAAGTCGGAAGAAGGAAAAAGATTTATTTCTTGCCTTTTTGAACTTTTAACTTTGGACTTGCTACCTTTAGCTTTCAAAGAGGTCAGGGAAGTTACGAGTGATTGCTAGACCGTCAAAGGCCAGTCGAGAAAGCCCGACAAGTTTTAACGAGCTAGTTTTGACTCCTAACTCCCTGACTTCAATCTTTTTAAAATCCATCTAAAAATCTGTAAACCTACTCAGGAGTTAGTTTCCCATGAGAATGTTTAAAGTGACTGCTTGCGTCCCCAGCCAAACTCGCATCCGCACTCAGCGCGAATTGCAAAATACCTATTTTACTAAGCTGGTTCCCTATGACAACTGGTTCCGGGAACAGCAAAGAATTATGAAAATGGGCGGCAGAATTATTAAAGTGCAATTGGCTACTGGTAAGCCCGGAGCTAATACTGGTCTACTTTAAGATCCGAGAATGGATTTGTAGAGGGCAAGAGGTCGATCGCGGCCTCTTTTTTTGTTTGTTATGATTTTATAGCAGAAGGAAGAAGGAAGAAGGAAGAAGGAAGACGGAAGAAGGAAGAAGGAAGACGAAAGAAGGAAGTTCGGCAACGAGCAATGTACGGGATGTAACGGATGTAAGTCCGTCGGAAGACGGAAGAGGAAGACGGAAGACGGAAGAAGGAAGAAGGAAGACGGAAGAGGGAAGAATGTAGTAATTTGTTGGGTGTGCACTGTACACCGGTTGACTTCGTAGCCCATTCCCCCAGCGGTTGACTTTTCTAGTCGTTACCAGGAAGAGCGAAAGTAACGCAGATGGGTGAGGAAGAGCCTCCTTAATCCTCTGCCGAGGCAGAGTAAGAGTGAGATGGGTTCCCAGGTAGAGCCTTGGAACCAGTTAACAGAAACCGGGTTTTTTCATCGAGATTGAGGGTTTTAAGCAAATATTGGGTGAAAAAACCCGGTTTCTAACAGTCTGTGCGATCGCAAACTAGACTAAGAACTAATGACAACTGACAACTGACTAATGACTAATGACTAATGACATTCGACGCTTCATTCCATTTTTAGACCCCAGCGCGTCTCAATGGGCCGCTGAGGCCCGCTGGCTCAGGTGGCTGACTTTTTTGTGGCTGTTTGTAGGGCTGACAGCATTGTTTTCGGCTTCCTATCCCATTGCAAATTCAGAATTTGGAGACGGCCTTTACTATTTTAAACGACAGCTAATCGCAGTGGCGATCGGGCTGGCCGGCTTTAACTTAATGGTATACTCCCCCCTGCGCTACCTGCTCAAATCAGCTCAATTAGGCATCCTGCTGCTGCTGGGATTGCTCTGGTTGACCTTAATTCCGGGAGTGGGAACCACCGTCAACGGGGCGACTCGCTGGATATCTCTGGGCCCGGTGCCGATTATTCAACCTTCGGAATTGATTAAGCCGTTTTTTGTGCTCCAAAGCGCCCGCATTTTCGGCAACTGGCCCCGGTTGACAAATAAAGTTCGCCTTAGTTGGCTGTTAATTTTCGGCGCAATGCTGTTGGGAATTTTGTTGCAGCCAAATTTGAGCACCACGGCTTTGTGCGGAATGACTTTGTGGTTGGTGGCTTTGGCGGCGGGTTTGCCTTACTTGCAGTTGGGCGCAACGGCTTTGGGGGGTATGATGTTGGCGGTTTTAAGTATTAGTTTTCGGGAATATCAGCGCCGCCGGATTATGTCTTTTCTCAATCCTTGGGCCGATCCGATGCAGGATGGCTATCAGTTGATTCAAAGCCTGCTGGCTGTGGGTTCTGGGGGGATTTGGGGTGTTGGTTTGGGGATGTCGCAGCAAAAGTTATTTTATTTGCCGATTCAGTACAGCGATTTTATTTTTGCTGTGTTTGCTGAGGAGTTTGGTTTGGTGGGAGGTTTCTCGCTGTTGCTGATGTTGGCGGCTTACACTACTGTCGCTTTGAGGGTGGCGACGAGGGCCCGGAATATTGAGAGTCAGTTGGTGGCGATTGGGGCGATGGTGGTGATGGTGGGACAGTCGCTGCTGAATATTGGGGTGGCGACGGGGGTTTTGCCGACTACGGGTTTACCGCTGCCATTTTTTAGTTACGGGGGCTCATCGATGGTAGCGAGTTTTTTGTTGTCGGGGTTGCTGATTCGGGTGGCTAGGGAGACTTCTGAGGCTGATGTTGTTTCTTTGGAGGGACGCAGAAAGATGCCTGGAAAGCCGAAATTGCGATCGACCAACGGCAATGCACAAACCGAATAATTTATCAAATCATTTCCGGGAAACGCGGATAGCTAGAAACCGGGTTTTTTTACCAAAATATTTGCTTAAAACCGCAATCTTGGTAAAAAACCCGGTTTTTGCTTCCAAGACTATATTTATTTCCGCCCGTCACCCTTATTTGGCGGTTCTTCTTGTTCTTGAGGTTTAGCTGTGATGTCAATTAATTCTTTTTTGTCTGGTTTTGGTGTTTCTTGAGTAGAGTTAGCCATTGAATTTCTTCCTAAATAAATGCACCGCTTAATTATATCTTTTCCGGCTACAAATCTATAACTCTAGATAGCGGGAGCAAGAGCAACACAAATAATTCTCAGGTAGATGCAAATTCCTGTCGCTTGCTACACTCCTTGAGGATTGCAGCCAAACAAATCCGAGGTAGAGGCAAAAACATCTTTGTTAAGTATTAAATGCCGATCGCCCGATCGACTAATTAACCCCTGCTGCTGCAATTTTCCCAGCATTCGCGTTACTGTTACCCGCGTCGTACAAATAGCATTAGCAATATCTTGATGAATGTATTTTTAATAATTAATCAGACTATTTGTTAAAAAATAGTAGATGAAGGTTTTACCTTTAAAAATACGGGAGTTGTGAAGTTCGATCGCCCTTCCATACCGGCCGAGTCTGCTGCTACCTGCTGCGACAACCTTTAAGAGCTTCTAAAATAGTTGAAGGAAGTATCAAAAGAGAAAAGTAAGGTTTTTCATGGCCGATCAATTAATTCGCGCTAGAGCAGCAGATGGTGGAATTCGCGCTGTAGCCGTCATTACCACCCGTCTGACTGAAGAAGCAAGAGGGCGACACAACCTCTCCTACGTGGCTACAGCCGCCCTCGGACGCACGATGTCGGCGGGGCTGTTACTCGTATCCAGCATGAAGCGCCCCGAATCGAGGGTAAACATTCGCATCAAAGGAGATGGGCCGCTGGGCGGACTTCTGGTTGATGCGGGACTTGATGGCACGGTTCGAGGTTATGTGAGCAATCCCACAGTGGAATTGCCGCCCAATGCCAAAGGTAAACTCGATGTCGGCGGGGCCATCGGTGAGGGCTATTTGTACGTGGTGCGGGATGTTGGATACGGGTTCCCTTACTCAAGTACGGTAGAATTGGTTTCCGGCGAAATTGGCGACGATCTGACTCACTATTTGGCAACCTCGGAGCAGACTCCTTCGGCTATGGTTTTGGGGGTGTTTGTCGGGGCGGGCGGTGTGCAAGCGTCTGGGGGCGTGCTGTTGCAGGTGTTGCCGAAGGCTGCAGCGGACGAAGAACTGGTGCGAACTCTAGAATCTAGGGTGGCTGCACTGTCGGGCTTTACGCCACTGTTACGATCGGGCAAAACGCTGCACCAGATTCTCGAAGAGTTACTGGGTGATATGGGGCTAGAAATTTTCCCGGAAACTCAGATGGTGCGCTTTCACTGCGGCTGTTCCTTCGAGCGAGTTTTGGGAGCTCTCAAAATGTTGGGCGAAGCCGAACTCCAAGACATGATCGAAAAAGATGGCGGGGCTGAGGCTACTTGCCATTTCTGCAACGAGGTTTACAAAGCTAACAGCGACGAATTGGCTGAACTGATTGGCGATTTGCGCTCTGACTCCGGTTCTTGAGACGATAATGTGTAATTGGCTCTATTGAGTGCGAGTTAGGGATGACGGCCTTGACCAATTGCCAATTACGCATTATCAATTACCAAAAAATTGGGTCTAAAGCCCCGTCCTTATAGGACGGCTTTAATTACAAGAAGTGTGAAGACTTGTTAAATATACAGACCTATAGGTAAAAGTTTTAGCAAAAGTGATAAAGTATTCCAATGATAGTTTTAGAGTTTAAGTTGAAAGGCAAAGCGGAGCAATATCGAATCATCGACGACATGATTCGGACGGCTCAATTTGTCAGAAATAAAACTCTTAGATATTGGATAGACAATTCCAGGATTAAGTTAGTAGACCTGTACAAACAATGCGCCGTTGTGGCGAAAGAGTTTGAATGGGCAGGCAAGCTTAACTCAACGGCACGTCAAGCGATGGCCCAACGTGCTATTTTTGCTATCCAACGTTTCTTCGCCAATTGCAAAGCCAAGAAGCCCGGAAAAAAGGGCTACCCACAGTTCAAGAAGTACACTCGTTCCGTCGAGTACAAGCAATCCGGCTGGGCGCTTTCTAGCGACAAAAGATGCCTAACATTTAAGGATGGTTTTGCTGCTGGAAAATTTAAGTTAATTGGTAGTCGGGACTTGCATTTCTCGGCACCCGATGAGATCAAGCGAATTAGAGTGGTTCGTCGTGCCGACGGCTACTATGTCCAATTCTGCATCAATGTGGAACGCACAGAGAAGGTTGTGCTCACGGGTAAAGCTATTGGTATAGATGTGGGATTAAACCACTTCTATACTGACAGCGACGGCGAAACAGTTCCCAATCCTCGGTATCTCCGCAAAAGCGAAAAAGCTCTGAAGAGATTGCAGAAGCGAGTTTCTCGGAAAAAGAAAGGCTCCAAAAGCCGGAAAAAGGCAATCAACAAGTTAGGAAGAAAGCACCTAAAGGTTAGTCGGCAGCGCAAAGACTTCGCCATTAAGACGGCGTTGTGCGTGGTGAAATCTAGCGATTTTGTAGCCTACGAAGACCTTCAAGTGCGTAACATGGTTAAGAACCACAAGCTTGCTAAATCAATTAGTGATGCTGCGTGGTCACAGTTCGCTGAGTGGCTGGAATATTTTGGGAAGGTGTATGGAAAAACAGTTATTGCTGTTCCGCCACAATACACATCTCAAAAGTGTTCAAACTGTGGTGATATTGTTAAGAAGACTTTATCAACCCGAACACATATTTGCGGTTGCGGAACGATATTAGATCGCGATCACAATGCCGCGTTAAACATTCTAGCTAAAGGCTTGAAAGCTCATACAGGAATTGATTTAAATACGGTGGGGCACACCGGAATTCACGCTAGGGGACAGACTGATCTCTACTCGCTGGTGGTGACATCAACGAGCAAATCAACTGGATGATCCAAGAATCCTCGCGCCTGATAGCCGGGGAGTGTCAACTAATCGCAAAATTAAAATTTTGGCAGTTTGGGGATCGGCCCAAAGCAGTCTTGGGCCGACGGGAGTATGTAAAAGTATGAAGACATTCTATAGAGCAGTAGATAACAGCGATCGCAGTTTTGAAATAATTAAGATAGGCTGGTTGCTGTTTGTGGTGAGCGGAGATTTATGAGTCAAGATCGCAAAACACCAGACCATTGGTCTGCATCAGAATCCTTCGAGTCAAAAAAGGATACTTCCTCGCTAGTGCCAGTTCCCGCCAGGAAAAACCGCGCTGAGCGACTTAAAGAAATCCGTGAGTTGGTGACTTCGGGAAAACAGCCGGGAGGGTATCTGGAACAGCGGCCCAAAGAGTCTGGGGAAAACTGGCAGCCGGAGGAACATAATCCTTTGTGGCGGAAGTGGTTGAAGAACTGGCAGTTTTGGCTGGCGGTGAGTTTGATGCTGTCGGTGGGTATGGGGTTTGTGGCAATTGCGTCTTTGCTCAACTTGACTGCGGAGTCGAATTGCTCGAAGGTTTTTTGGCCGACGGCTTCTGCTAACGATCGCTTTTTTTGCGCTCAAGAAGCAGCTAGCAAGCGGACGGTGGATGATTTGCTGCGCGCGATCGAATTAGTGAATGCTTTGCCGTCAGATCACCCCCTGCGACCGAGAATTAACGGTCAAATCGATCGGTGGTCGCAGGATATTCTCAAGTTGGCAAATGCTAGATTCCAAGAAGGGAAGCTGGAGGAGGCGGTCGCGATCGCCCGCAAGGTTCCTCAAAACGTTCCCGCTTACCCGGCGGTGGAAAAGCAGATTCAACAGTGGCAGTCGATATGGAACGATGCAGAGAAAATTTATGCTGCCGCAGTCGCCTACTTGCGTCAGGAAGAGTGGGGCCAAGCTTTCCGCCAAGCTAATCTGCTGTTGGATACGGGAAATACCTTCTGGGAATCGACTAAGTACGAAGAACTGACGAGGGCAATTGACACGACAAAGGCTGAAGGCAATAAGTTGATCAAAGCCCGAAATACAGCCTCGGAGGGAGGGCTGGACAATCTGGTGACGGGTATTAAGCTGGCTCAGGGAATCGATCAAAACAGTTATTTGTATCAGGCTGCCAATAAGCTGATCGCGGAATTTAGCAAAAAAATTCTGGATATCGCCCAAAAACGCTTGCAGGCCGGCGATTGGCAGGAGGCGGTCGCGATCGCTAACAAGATTCCAGATGCGGCAAATTTAAAAGCACAAGTTGAAGATTTTAACCAGTTGGCGAGTGCTACGGCTCAGGCTTTGACTGGCTCGGTTGAGGGTTTGTCTAAGGCGATCGAGATTGCTCAAAAGTTGAAGGACGGTCGCCCTTTGTACAAACAAGCTGCTGATTTAGTCGGCCGCTGGCAGCAAGAAATTGCTGATGTGAAAACTTTGGATGTGGCAAGCAGGCTGGCGGCGCCGGGAGGAGTGAATGATTTGAGGGCTGCGATCGCGCAATTGCAAACAGTCCCCCAATCAAATCCCCGTTCCGGGGAAGCTCGCACTCAAATTATTAACTTGAGCCGTCAAATCGAGCTGCTCGAAGACAGTCCGTACCTCCAAAGAGCTAACGATTTGGCGAGCGCGGGCGATCCGAATTCTCTGGAGGCCGCCGTGGCTCAAGCTTCTCGGATCGGTCAAGGTAGGACGCTTTACCGGGAAGCTCAAACCAAAATTCAAGCTTGGATCGAGAGAAGACAGCGCCTTCAAGACCAGCCGTTTTTGGATAGAGCTCAGCAGCTAGCAGCAAGCGGCAATTTGGCGGGGGCAATTGAGATGGCGCGCCGGATTCGATCGGGAAGGGTGCTTTATGAGGAAGCTCGATCGAACATTCGGACTTGGCAGGCTCAATTTTTGGGCGAGCAAGGTTTGCAGAGCGCCCGTCAGGCGGCCATACCGGGGACTGCTGACGCTTTGGAAACGGCAATTTCCCTTGCTCTTCAGGTACCAGAGTCGAGTTCGCTCCGCTGGCAGGCGAGTGAGGCGATTGATGAGTGGAGCCAGCGGATTTTGGGGCTTGCTGTGGAACAGTCGTCGTCGGATCTGGCTGGGGCGATCGCCACTTTGAAGAAAATTCCCTCGGGAGCTAGGGCTTTTGAGCAAGCGCGATCGCAAATCAAAGTTTGGGAAGAGTCCCTGAATCCTCCGCCTGCTGAATCTCCGGCGGTGGCTCCCGATCCACCGGAAACCGAGCCTCCGATCCCGTCTCCGAGTCCCTAGGCTAACTCGCTTGCCCGACTTTGAGCAGGGGGTTGAAACCCCCGTCTCAAAGCTTGCATTCGGTTAAAACAGACTGAGCATTCATCAATTGCCACTAGATTTAACAAGATATCCTTGGCGAGTTAATGGTCAACATTTAAAAATTGGTAAATAAATTCTTTGTATTCCTCTTTCATGGGCAGCTCTTCATTAACTTTGAGTCGTCGGCGCACTGCCACAACTTCTTTGCCTTCGATCGGGTTATAACCTGGTTTATCGTATTTTTCCCAATACAATCCCGTTCCCCGGCGCTGCCAAGCCGGCAGTTCGTTAAAATTAATTCCGTTTTGAAACAGCAATTCGTTTTTGAAAGCCACCGATTGTTTGTCTAATATAACTGTTGCATTTTCACCCGTTTCGCCATTTTTTCGCAGCATCCAATAACTCCAGCCATTCAAAGCGCAGCGCGCTGCATCTGCTTGGCGCCATAGAAAATAATCTACTACTTGCGATTTGTTCGCTGCGGAACAAATGCGGGTGTCAAAATTGACTGTTGTTTGGGCGGCACAAGTGAAAGTTGCACTGGCAATACTGGCAGAAATAGAGACAATTTTTTCTAAGCTGCGGTCAAATAAATCCCAATCTGGAGGAAACAAAACTGAGATTTCGTCACTTTCGGTATAAGCGTAAATGCCACCTAGTTCTGACAGGAGCGCTTTGGCGGTTTCCACCATTAATTCGTGGAATTTTAAGTCGAAAGGCTTATCAAAACTTGAGGAAGTAAATTTTGAAAAACTGCGACCGTCGGCGCGAATTACTGTGTGAGTTTCCGGCAATAAACGCAAGCTATGAAAGTATTCTAGCTCCCGCATTTTTTTTTCAAATATCTGATTGTCCATGAATAACTTCCTCTGCTGGCCAGGTTTTTATGTCTAAGTTAAAGTTGTCTGCTATGCGGACGGAAAACAGCCGATCGAACCCTTCGTCGTAACTGGGCACTACCATTTTTTTTATAGTAGCATAAATTGCTATGTCTGGAACTTGAGATTTGCCCGATCGCTTTTGATTTCTAGCTAAACAGTCGCTGACTATTGATTCAAAGTAGTAACCGATGATTTGGGCATGATAGGTGCGACCGATATCAATCAGCGGTCTGCGATCGAGAACTTCGGGATTGGTGTTGTCAACTGCGACTGAATGACCTGCTTGGAGTGCATTTTCAATTAATTGAATTTGTCGGCGCGATTTATTTCTATTGTTTCGCATTAAATCTTTGCTGACCAAAACGTGCGTTGCAGCTAAATAGTCGCGGCAAAAGGTGCTTTTTCCCGATGCTTGCAATCCCATTAAAATGACTAATTCCATGAAAGGCTAAACATCCGCCGGATTGAGGTGCATCATCGCCCAAGTCGTGTAAGTGCCGATCGGACTCCAGAGTATGTAAGGTAGCAATAACAGGGCCGCAGGCTGCGAAACTTGCAACACGCTTAAAGCTAGTATTACGCTTAAAATAGCGCCCGATCCGCCGATGATTGTGCCGACTTTTAGGCTCTTAAGTTTGCACATCACAGAGGTATAAGATATGGTTACTATTTCTAAAAGTAGGTACAAACCCATTCTCAGCCAAGTCTCCTGAGTTCCCGGTTCTTTTTCCCAAACAATCACTGCTGACCAAGCTGCACAAATAAAAATTACTGTCCAAATGATGGGAATTGCTTTTTCAAATACTAGCCATTTCGGACGCTGCAAACGGTTGAACCACTGAATGTCGCGGGGCGAGAGCAAGTTAGCCAAAAGTGCTACCGCAAAGGCGACACCTCCAATTACCATCCAAGATTTAATCATTTCTCTACCTTTAGTTAGATTGACGGTTGAGATTCAACTCTGATTTTATGTAGATGTGGCACAAAATACATCTCTCTCCAGTCTTAAATTTATAATAATTTAAAGTTGAATTAGAGTTGTCAAAAACAGCAAATTTATTACTTTCCTGCTCCTGGGGCACAACTTAATTATGTAGGGCGAAGCACACTGCACCCTACCGCTATAAGTAAAACTTCACCTGGCCACTTTTCCAGGCTAGCCTAGCCGGTGATGCTGTTCTAGTTCTAAACTAGAGTCGTCATCTTTTCTGGGGACTAGAAGCGTATTTTCGCTGCTCGGTTGCAATACGGCTTTAATCACTTGCAGAAAACGGTTTGGTTTTTTAGCTTGACCGTTGAGAGCGCGGCGGTCTTTAACTTTTTGAGAAAGGTGTCGCATCACTGATAAATCTAGTTCGTCGATAAAATGATCTGCTATACGTTCTCCCATTAAATCAACTGCTTCAGAATACTGTTCTTTCAGCATTTCTATGGCATCGTATGCTTCGTCAGCAACTTGAGTTGCTACTGTTTTATGGCGATCGCCCGATGTGTCGGAATTGCTGCGGCGGCGGTCTAAAAGACTTTGATATTCACCAATGCTCATTCCCAAATTATAAATGTGGTGGTGAGCGTGATCCATCAAATCTACTTCACCGGGATAGAAGAAACCGCGAGTGCTGTTGATACCGTGCAGTTTGGCCCAACGCCGCAGAATTGTCTCGTCTTGCAGTTGGTATCTCTCCAACATTTGAGCCATGTTCAGCTCTACTTCTGGTGTAACTTTGAAATCGCTCATCGGTAAATCCTCGCTGGTGAGTAGATGAATAAACGTCAATTACCCGTCATCAATCGGGATACCGATATGATGAGGGCTTGTATCTACGCTCCACCGCAATTCTGAAAACCTTTGCAGGAGATCAGCTTTAGTTTCATCGCGCGACACATCGGGGGATACTGACAAGCTCCCCGTACTCGTCCAGTCTTGCCGAACGAGCAACGTTCTTAATGCAATATTTCTGCTTCCCACCAAATCAGCGTGTAATTCATGCCCACAACATTCACAACGAAACATTAGCCCCTTGTTCGATCGATTAGCCTTCGAGGTATGCCCACACTTAGGACAACTCTGAGAAGTATAATGTGCTGGAACTTTAGTTGCTAGGCTGCCAATCAAATTAGCTTTGTAGTCGATATAGCCATGCAATTCGGCAAATGACCATTTAGCTTTGTTTCGATTAGCCCTACGCTGTTTCTTGCTTGCCGAATTGCCAGACTTGGATTTTGTTCTCTCACGGATTCCAGTCAAGTTTTCTAGTCCAATCAAGCTGTTAGGCTTGGCAACTTCTTTACTGATTTGGTGGTTCACATCAGCGATAAACCGTCTCTCCCGTCCTGACAAAGCGATTAGTCGTCGCTTCGCCGAACGGGTGTCTTTACGCTGTAGACTTCTTCGAGCCTTCTGATATTGATTGGCTTTGTGTCGAGATGAAGCGCCAGAGTAGAATGCAGACCTATTGTTTAAATCTGTTTCTACTGCCAAATATCTCATCCCAACATCAACACCAGAAATTCGGGTAATACTTGTTGGGTCGATGTCCGGTAGTTCTATTTCAAGACTTACCATTAAATAGTAAATCTTGGAAGAACGCTGGTAGACTATCTTTGCTGCACCAATATTGGGACAGACTTCGATCAAATCTAAATGCTTATTCCAACCATCGTAAGGCACAACAATTCGACCGTTTAACGTTCCGATACTGACCTGTTGATCGGACTTAAACGTGTAATCTCGCTGATAATTCAAGGTCACAGTCCGAGATGCGTATTTAGGAGCTTTATCAAGCCCCTTGAAGCGCTTCTTGGTGTATCCCTTTTTAATAGCTTCGTTGTTCTGTTTAAGCTTGGTTGACAAGGATTTAAAGGTTGCCGCCACCTGTCTAGGTACGTTGCACGCCATCTGTGCACCTAGTTTGAACTCGGAGCGCAGGTGGGTATAGACGAGTTTTTGTAATTTAGTGCCATTATTAGACTTACTATTGCCGAAAGCAATCATGGCAGTATAGTTCAAAGCATCACGGTAAGCCAGCGCAGTATCACGCACCGCCAACTTCTGTTCGGCGGTAAGATTCAACCTTAGCTTTGCGGTTATAACTTGGCTCATGGGTTCACTAAACTCTAAGATAAATATAACTCGTGAAGTTTGAGAAAGCAACCACTTCGTAACAAATCTTGTTCGTTCACTCATGCACCGCATCGAGAGTCGAACGCTGCGCCGATCGATTCAATATGCGGTGCAATCACAAGCCTCACGCGCTTGTCCGACCCGCCACCAACCGAGGCGGTATGGTGGGAGAATCCTGCTGTTATAGTTGAAATCTAAAATGTGTTATTTGGGTGCAGTCTGAAATTGACGATCGCTCTTTTGACTGCATTTAGGGAAGTCTTGCGGGCATTTGCTAACCGTCGATCGAGCGATCGCGCGAGACGATTTCACGGTAGGGTACTTTTGGGTTCGGTCTCGATCGCATCCGGGAGCAACAGCACAGGGTTAATAATATAGCTGATTTTGTGTTTCAACAACCGTTAAAAATAGTAAATTTTATTTTTTTGGCTTGAACATTTAGTAATGTTGAGCTATAATACTTATTGTTACCGTGCAATTAATAATTTTAGTAGTAGTCAACGAGATTTTTAGTATGCCTGTATACGATTATTTTTGTTCAAAAAACAACCAGCAGTTAGAAGTTTCGCACAGCATGAATCTGGAAGTTTCGACTTGGGGCCAACTGTGCGAGTTGGCTAAGTGCGAACCCGGAGATACTCCCGCAGATGCTCCGGTGCGCCGTTTGCTGAGCGCTCCGAGGTTGATGAAGCCAACATCCGACACCGATTATAAAAATTCTGGTTTCAGCAAGTACGTGAAGCGGGATGAAGGAGTTTATGAAAATGTCACGGCTAAGGATGGTGAAAGCCGTATTGTGAATCGAGAAGGTAAGCCGCTTAAAAACTGAAAAATCCCAACTAATCCAGTTTGTAATGATGGCTTCAGGTGCGATCGTTCTGACTGACTAATCGATCGCCAAAATCGGTAATAATTTGAGATGGGATGATACAAGGGAGAATTTTTTATGAAAGTGGCGATCGTCGGCTGCGGCTATGTGGGTACTGCGACAGCCAAACATTTACGCGCTAAACCCGATTGTACCGTGACGGCGACAACTACGACGGCGAGCCGAGTCAGTGAATTGGAGGCTGTCGCAGGGCGGGTAGCTGTAGTTAAGGGAAATGATGCAAGTGCGATCGCCAGTTTACTGCAAGACCAAGATGCTGTTATGCTGTGCGTCGGCGCTCCAAATTCTAGTGCTTATCGAGAAAGTTACTTAGAGACGGCGACAACTTTGGTATCAGTTTTGCAGCAGATACCGACAGTCAAACAGGTGATTTATACGGGTACTTATTCTGTGTACGGCGATCGACAAGGTAAACTTGTAAACGAAGAATCGCCCGTGGAGCCAGCCAATCCCAACGGTGAAATTCTCGCCGAAACAGAACGAATTTTATTAGCAGCATCCAGTCCAAATCTTCACACCTGCATTCTTCGTTTGGGTGGCATTTACGGGCCTGGGCGAGAATTAGTTAAAATCTTTGGAGGCTGGGCTGGAACCACTCGTCCCGGTGCGGGGGAAGATGCTACAAATTGGGTGCATCGGGATGATATTGTTGGGGGATTAACCTTTGCTTTGGACAATCGATTGCAGGGAATTTACAATTTAGTTGGAGATGTGTCGCTGTCGAGTCGCGAATTGCTCGATCGCATTTTTGAACGTCACAATCTGCCGAAAGCTACTTGGGATGGAAGTCCTAGCGTGCGGCCTTATAATGCGAAGGTCTCGAATCAAAAGATTAAGGCTGCTGGTTATCAATTTATCCATCCTGAAATTAAAGAGTATTAAATGCAATCATTAAACACACATTAATACCAATTTTTTATGAGGCTGCATAGAATCTGATCCCCCCTAACCCCCCTTAATAAGGGGGGGACAAGATTCTTCTCAAAGTCAACCCCTACTCCCCTTCTTAAGGGGGATTTAGGGGGATCGGGATATATGCAACTTCATATTAAATTGGTATAAACACAATTGCATTCAGGCGATCGCTCTTTTTTCAATTATCTGCGTCAATCAGCGTTTATCTGCTGGAAATCTGCGGTTAACAGATCGAATATTTGTACAAAAAGCTAGCTTATTGCGTATGTTTGGCGATAGCTTTTGCTACAGATATAAGCTGATCCTGAGTTAAATCATCCCCAGGATTTGCCACGGGGCCCCAGTTTGTATAACGAGTCGATCGGCCTGCACCTACCTCCGCAAAGACTCGAATAGATTCTAAGTTGCCGCGAGTCATTTCAAAATAAGTATAGGTAGCTCCCCAACACAGATATTTGTTAGTAATTCCTCCGATTCTTCCACTACCTAAATCCAGAGTTTTTACCAGCGGCACAGAAACAGTAGTTTGACAACTTTTGTCATAATAAGAATAAGCTACCGGAGCATTTTCATTGTATTTATAGTTAGTTGCAAATGTTGCTAATTCTGAGGGAGTCATCGCCAAACAAGGGGTGGCGGCAGACAGAAAAACAATTGCAGTAGTTAGTATTTTTGGGAGCATCTCATTTCAATTTTAATTATACAAACCATCATACATTACTATAAGGTCTCATGAAATTTTGGGATTAAATAGTGAATGAGCTAATAGCGCCGCTTGAGTTCGATCGCGCAAATTCAATCTACTCAAAATATTTGTTACATAGTTTTTGACTGTATTTTCTGACAAAAATAAGGTTTGAGCAATTTCTCGGTTATTTGCACCTGAAGCTATTAAACGCAATACTTCTAATTCTCTGGGAGTGAGTTGCTCTAATTCTGGCGGCAAAACCGCCGGGGAATTAGTTACCGCAGGTGTCATCAGGGCTTTTTCAAACAATCCGGGGCCTAGTTGGGTGTGTCCTTTGTAAACAGCGCGAATTGCTAGGGCTAATTCGTCGGGTTCGGTGTCTTTTAGCAGGTAGCCTTTGGCACCCATTCGCATTGCTTTGCTGACATATTCATCGTCGTCAAAGGTGGTTAACACCAGGACTTTTGTGTCGGGATAGGATTTGGCGATCGCCTCGGTTGCTGCTACGCCGTCCATCACGGGCATCCGAATGTCCATCAGTACGATGTCGGGCGCTAAACTTGGGATTTGGGCGATCGCCCGCTGTCCGTTTTCTGCTTCACCGATTACTTGCATATCTGAATTGGACTCTAACATACTTTTGAGTCCTTGACGAATAATATGCTGATCGTCTACTAGCAATATTCTAATCATATTATCAACCCTAAATATTTTGAGAAGGCAAAGAAACTGAAATTCGGCAACCGTTTTCTGACTCGCTGTAAATGGCAAATTGACCGCTCAGCGCCGCCACTCGTTCTCGCATTCCTTGCATTCCAAATCCTGTAGTATTCTGGGCCGGATCGAAGCCTTTGCCGTTGTCAGAAATCGACAAATGAATCAGTCCGGCGTGTTGCTGCAATTTAACTATGACGAGCGTTGCTTGGGCGTGTTTGTGAATATTTGTCAGCGATTCTTGCACAATACGGTAAAGTGTGATATTCATTTCTTGAGATAAACTAACAGGTAAGTTAATTGAGTCAGAAATTTCGCTACCCGTCATGCACTTAAAGTCTTGGAGCAGTTTGTTAATCGCACTTTCTAGCGATAATCCCTGCAAAGGATTCGATCGCAATACAGAAACAGATTTGCGAATTTCTAACAATGCTTCTGAACCGAGTTGTTTGGCTTGTTTCAGAAATCCCAGGGCTTTTTCATCCTCGGAATTCCAGAACAATAGGGCGTTATTGAGCTGAATTGTTTGAGCTGCAAGGGTGTGTCCCAATCCGTCGTGGATGTCGCGAGCAATGCGGTTGCGTTCCTGCAATGTTGCTTGATCTTCTATTCGCAGTGCGTAGTGGCGCAGTTGCTGGTGAGTCACCGCTAGTTTGTCGTGGGCAATTTCTAATTCCTCTCGGCTTTGGCGTTCGGCAATTAAGGCATTGATTAATAGCAAGGCAAATACTAATGTCAACCCAAATAATAACACGTTGCTCAACCGCCATTCCCAAACTGTGGAAATGACTTTTTCGGGTAAAATTGGTTTGAACAACAGCAGCGAAGTATAGGACACCATTGCTAAACTTAAGACTGCTATCTGTCCGGGCTGCCGGAAAATTAGGCAACTCCGCATCAGCAAAACGAGAAACAGCAAAAAGCTCGATCTGCTGGATAATCCTTGTTGGACTATTGGCAGGAAAATTAATCCAAATTCGAGGGCTGTGAATAAAACTTTTTTGCGTAAGTTAACTGTTGGTAAACGCAGCCCGATGATGCCGAAAAGTGCGATCGCCCCCACGCGCCATATTAGCGACTGCAGCGACTGAAACTGATGCAGCATTTCTATCAATGCGGCCGTCGCTAGCAGCAGCCACTCCAAATAAAGCAACAAACGAAAAGACGGATAGTTTAGCCGAATCATAGAACTTTTTCCCATCAATATCTGAAGCGATTCAAGCAATCGCAATGATTTAATTATAGATGGTATTTTGGAGTCAAAAAACATATTGTTCCCCCTATGGTGAAGGAAGTTCGTCACTGGATGTCATGGATGGATGTTGAAGGAATTGGTAATTGATAATTGGTAATTGGTAATTGGGCAATTCTCCCCCTCTCCCCCTCTCCCACTCTCCCACTCTCCCATTCCCCCTTTTGCCATAACAGCTTAGCGAAGGTGCGATCGATTGCGTTAGAGCCTTTGTGGCTGATTTTGGGGTTTGGGACTAGGAAAAAAGTCACAAGTGCTATGTGCTTTTTGACTGGTTAGATTAGGAGTATTGCATGATGCGCTGGTTGGTTTAAGCTTCTAAGATTTGTGGGTGAAGATTAATTTACAGAAAGTCAATCATGAAAAGAAATACCATCGCAGCAGCATTTATCCTCGCCGGCACCATCTTGGTAGGTAGTTTGTCTGGTTGTATGCCATCCAACGCTTCTAATGTCACCAAATCTAACGCGGTGGCGGCCAATGCAGCAACTTCAGGACAACCGAAGCTTTCTCCTGCTCAACGCGCCCAGAAACGCGACGAACTTCGCAAACAAGTCGAAGCGGTGCTAACTCCCGAGCAGGTGAAACAGTTGGACTCCAAAATCAAGGGAGGCGAAAAAATGCGGAAAGCTCTTAACGAGCTAAACCTCAGTGCTGAGCAAAAAACCCAAGTTAAGGGGATTCTCAAGGCTGCTTATCCTCGCTCGCAAAATGGGCAGTCTGGAGCTAAAGCTAAGTAAATGATCTAAGAACAAGTTTTGTTCGTTTTCAGTTTTTGTATGGTGTGTCAGGGGTTTAATGTTTTCAGTAATTGCTAACTTTTGGGTCTGACGCACCCTATAATAAACTTGAATTTCACAAATGTTCGAGTAATAGTTTAACCGCCTATGGAGGCAGATTAAGACCGATTTACTCAGATAAATTCAAGATAGCAAAGGGAATTCTACTGAAAATCTAATAACTGCTATGAAGAGTGATGTTATGTCCGGTGGATTGAGCGCACTACGAACTTCACAAGCGCACTGAAGTACGCACTAATAACAGTTTTTTTGCGCTCGTCTACGGGACATGAGATGAGGGCTATTGTTAAGAGGTTTGTGATGATAGAAGAAATTATTAGTGACAGTCGAAATGGCACTCGCCCTAAAGTTTCTGATGAAAATTTGAAGCTGAACGAGGAACCGACGCAGAATTTGGAAATTGTTGATAAAATTCCGAATGACACTGTTCCTAAAGTGGCTCTGGAATCTCCGAGTTTGCCGGAAAGCGAGCCTACAAATAATATTTTAGCAAAAGAACCGAAGCCTCAAAAGGTTCTGGCGAAAGGGCGAATTGCGATGTTTTTGGTGGGGTTGTTGTTGCTTGGTGGTTTGGGATTTTTGGTTTGGCAACGGGCGATCGCCCCTAAACCGGAAAAAGCGAGCCGTCGCGGTGGTAAAATGCAAATAACTCCGGTTCTGGTGGCGACGGCGACTAAAAAAACTGTGCCGATTCAGTTACAGGCGATCGGTACTGTGCAATCTGGTGCTACTGTTTCGGTGACTGCACAGGCTAGCGGGCGGGTGACGGGAGTTTATTTTAAGAAAGGCCAAGAAGTTAAGAAAGGACAGTTGCTTTTCTCGATCGACGATCGCTCTCAAAATGCTTCGATCCAACAAGCTCAGGGTATCGTAGCAAAAGACCGGGCGCAGGTGCAACAAGCGACGGCTAATCTTGCTAAAGATCGAGGAATTGTCGAACAAGCTAGGGCGACTTTGGATAAAGATAGAGGAATTGTCGAACAAGCTAGGGCGACTCTGCAAAAAGATTTGGGTGTTGTCGAACAAGCGAAAATGACTCTGGCGAAAGATAAGGGAGTTGTTGAACAGGCGAAAATGACGTTGGAAAAAGACTTAGGTGCGGTTAAGCAGGCGATGGCAACTTTGAGCAAAGATCGAG
Source organism: Tychonema sp. LEGE 07196 (assembly GCF_963890365.1). Lineage (NCBI taxonomy): Bacteria > Bacillati > Cyanobacteriota > Cyanophyceae > Oscillatoriales > Microcoleaceae > Tychonema > Tychonema sp. LEGE 07196. The sequence goes on from NZ_CAWPRX010000097.1 coordinate 62,790, forward strand.
CGCAAGCCGAGTATGCCGAAGCCCAAAGTCAACGTTACGCAGAGCTCTACAAACAAGGAGTAATTAGTCAAGATCAGGCGCAACAATACGCTACCAGCAGTCGAGCTGCGGCGGCAACGGTGGAGCTTGACAAACAGGCGATCGCCAATGCAGAAACGGCGGTAAAGAGCGATCGCATTGGCATCACAAATGCGGAGTCTGTCGTCAAAGGTGACTCCGTGGCGATCGCAAATGCTGAAACTGCGGTGAAGAGCGATTTGGTCGGAATTGAGAACGCTCAGACGGCGGTGAAGAGCGATTTAGTGGGGATTGACAATGCTCGGGCTGTTGTTGATGGCGATCGATCGGCGATCGAGGGTGCTCAAGCTAGTGTCAGCGCCGACGGCGGTAGTTTGCAAAACGCTCAGGTGCAATCATCCTATACTAAAGTGTTTGCGCCGATCGACGGACGCGCCGGCAATATCCTAGTCACAGAAGGCAATGTAGTGCAACCGAGCACAGACAAACCCTTAGTCACAATCTCGAAAATCAATCCTATTCAAGTTGCCTTTTCTGTTCCCGAATCCAACCTTCCAGACATCCAAAAATACGTAGAAAATGGCAAGCTAAAAGTTGATGTCACCTTTGCCGGCAACAATCGCCCAATATCAGGAACATTGTCATTTGTCAACAACACGGTTGATAATTCCACAGGCTCTATTCAACTGATTGGCGATTTTAATAACGCCGATGGAAAACTATTTCCCGGTCAATTTGTCAATACTACCTTAACATTATCTCAACAGCCAAATGCAATTGTAGTTCCCTCCCAAGCAGTACAAACCGGGCCGAACGGACAGTTTGTATTTGTCGCCCAAGATGACGATACAGTAGACAATGTGCCTGTAGTTGTCGGAAATACGATCGGCGGATTAAGTGTCATCAAAAAAGGTGTGGATGCTGGTGATGATGTTGTCACCGACGGACAAGCTAATCTGGTTGATGGTAGCAAGATTCGGATTAAAGATGCTGAGGATGCTAAAGATAATTCAGATAGCAGTAAAGGCAATAATAATTCAGACACATCTAAAGCCAAAGAAACTGGTGCAAAATCTGGCAGCGATTCCAATTCATCGGGAAATAAGTCATGGAAATCCCGCAAAAATCCCTAGGGCGATCGATTTTATATTTGGATTGTCGAAAGTTATTTGGCAGACAAAAGTAATCTCAAACTCCTGCAATTTCTTCACTTCGTTTCGTTCGCAAAGTCATTAGTCATCAGTCATTAGTCATCAGTCATTAGTCATTAGTCATTAGTTGTTGGGAATTGGTTATTGGTTATTGGTTATTGGTTACTGGTTATTGGTTACTGGTTATTGGCTACGAATTCCCGATTTCCAATTCTCAATTCCCAATAATAACTAACAACTAACAAATAACAACTAACAAATAACAATTAACAGTCAACAGTCAACAGTCAACAGTCAACAGTCAACCATCAACAGTCATTTCAGTAAAACCGAAATTGATATAACCAATGAATCTCTCAGAACCATTTATTCGCCGTCCAATTATGACCACATTGGTGATGGCGGCAATTATAATTTTTGGTTGGATGAGTTATCGCTTGCTACCGATTAGCGATTTGCCCAACGTCGATTATCCCACAATTCAAGTTAGCGCTTCCCGCCCCGGTGCTAGCCCGGAAACGATGGCGGCATCGGTAGCGCGCCCCCTAGAAAAGCAATTTTCGAGTATTGCTGGACTCGATACGCTGACTTCTACCAGTACCAGCGGCAAAACTCAAATTACCCTGCAATTCAATCTCAGTCATAATATTGATGATGCGGCGCAAGATGTCGAATCGGCAATTTCTTCAGCCTCGGGCCAAATGCCTAACGATTTGCCAAATCCGCCGACTTACAGCAAAGTCAATCCCGCCGACGGGCCAATTCTTTACCTTTATCTTACTTCGCCAACTTTGCCGCTTTCTGAGGTTGATAGCTACGCGCAAAGTTATCTCGCGCAAAAGCTTTCGACAATCAGCGGTGTGGCGCAAGTACAGATTTACGGTTCTCAAAAATATGCGGCCCGAATTCAACTCGATCCGCAACAGTTAGCAGCGCGGCAAATTGGCATAGATAAAGTGCAAAGTGCTATCCAACAAGGCAATGTTAATTTACCTACAGGAAGTCTTTCGGGAAGTTATAAAAACTTTGCGGTGCAAACTAACGGACAACTGAAAGATGCTGCAGCATTCCGCCGTTTAATTGTGACATATAAAAACGGACAGCCTGTTTATCTCGAACAATTAGGGCGAGTGGTTGACAGTGTAGAAAATACTCAACTTGCTAGTTGGTACAATAACGATCGCGCAATTATCCTCACGATTCAGAGACAGCCGGGCACGAATACCGTAGAAGTGGTAGATACGATTCAAAAATTGCTACCCAATTTGAGAACTCAGATTCCAAGTTCGATCGCGCTTGGGGTGATGTACGATGCGTCTCAATCGATTCGCGAGTCGGTGGATGATGTGCGGTTTACCCTCGTTTTGACGATCGCCCTTGTCATCTTAGTAATTTTCGTATTTTTACGCAACCTTTCTGCCACAGTCATTCCTAGTTTAGCGCTACCGGTATCGCTGATCGGCACCTTCGGTATCATGCACTTGTTCGACTACTCCCTCGACAACTTGTCAATGATGGCCCTGACGCTATCTGTGGGCTTTGTAGTCGATGATGCGATCGTCATGCTCGAAAACATCGTCCGCCACATCGAAGCCGGAGAAAGCCCGCGAGAAGCCGCGCTAAACGGCTCTAGCGAAATCGGTTTTACGATTTTATCGATGACGCTTTCCTTGGTGGCGGTGTTTATTCCGATGTTATTTATGAGCGAGTTGTTGGGGCGCTTGTTTCATGAATTTGCCGTCACAATTGCGGTTTCTATTTTAGTCTCCGGCTTTGTTTCTTTGACTTTGACACCGATGTTGTGCAGCCGTTTTTTGCGCCCGGTAAATCACGAAAATCAAAGCCAGCTTTATCGAGCTTCTGAATACGTATTCGATCGAATTTTAAGCCTGTACGATTGGAGTCTGAAAATAGCCTTAAAATATCACCGCACCACGATGATTTTATCATTAGCAATGGTGTTCGTTACAGTTGGATTATTTATTGTAGTTCCCAAAGGCTTTATTCCCAGCCAAGATACGGGACAAATTACCGGAATTACCCAAGCCGCCCAAGATGCCTCTTTTGATGAATTATCTCGCCACCAGCAAGCGGTTGTCAGTGCGATTCGCCAAGATCCAAACGTGGAAGCAGTAAACTCGAATATCGGGGCAGGTTCGAGCGCCAATGGCGGCGGGGCTGCGGTTGCGGGGAATTCCGGCAGCTTGTTTGTGCGCCTCAAACCGATCTCGCAGCGGCAGATGGGTGCCGACGAAATTGTGCAGAGTTTGCGATCGCAATTAGCCGAAATTCCAGGCATTCAAGTCTTCTTGCAAAATCCTCCAGCAATCCCGCTGGGCACTCAACAAAGCACGGGCTTGTACCAACTGGCGCTGCAAAGTTCGGATGTTTTACCGCTGCGTAAATACGTACCGCAACTAATTGAAAAAATGAAAGCAATACCGGAAATTCAGGATATTAACAGCGATTTGCAGATGACTGCTCAAATCAAAATTGATATCGATCGCGACAAAGCCTCAGCATTAGGAATTACGGCTAGTCAAATCGAAAACACCCTGAGAAATGCCTACGGCGCTTACCAAGTTTCGACGATTTACGGTGCGAGTAACGAGTATCAAGTTATTTTGGAACTAGAACCAAAGTATCAAAAAGATCCGAATGCTTTGATGCAGCTTTACATCAGTACAGCGGGTAATTCTAGCGATGCTTCTGGGGGTGAAACCCAGGTGCCGCTAGCAACGGTTGCCAAAATTTCTCTAGGAGTTGCACCGTTAATTGTCAACCACGTCGGTAGGATGAATGCTGCGACAATTTCCTACAACCTCGCGCCTGGGGTGGCGCTGGGAAATGCAAATAGCGCGATCGACAAAATCATCAAATCGCTGATTCCTGAGAGCATTTCCACCAATTATAAGGGCGCGAGTCAAGTGTTTCAGAGTTCGCTACCTAGTTTGGGGATGTTGTTGGCGATCGCAATTTTGGTCATCTATTTAATCCTCGGCATTTTGTACGAAGATTTCATCCATCCGATTACAATTTTGTCGGGATTACCTTCGGCGGGATTTGGAGCATTATTAACACTAATATTGTTTGGAGTCGAACTCAACGTTTATTCGTTCATCGGCATCATCTTGCTGGTAGGAATTGTCAAGAAAAATGGGATTATGATGGTCGATTTTGCGATCGAAGCCCAGCGCATAGATGGCAAAAAACCGGCCGAAGCAATCTATCAAGCCTGCTTAGTGCGTTTCCGACCAATTATGATGACTACAATGGCGGCATTAATGGGCACATTACCAATTGCGTTGGGAGTTGGTGCAGGTTCAGAATCTCGCCGCCCGTTAGGTATTGCAGTTGTCGGCGGACTGTTATTTTCACAAGTTTTAACGCTATATCTCACGCCCGTATTTTACATCTACATGGAATCGTGGCGAAAAAAACTCAGAGAGGTGAAATTCGGGCAAGTATTTTCATTTAAAGGAGGGCGGTAAAAATAACCTTGATAAAATATTCGTAGGGTGCGTAGCCTGCGATCTATCTCTAACTAAATAGAGAAGATTGGATAAGTCTTTGATTGATACATAAACCGCAGATGTCAAGCAGATAAACACAGATAAACGCAGATAATTTTAGGATAGTAAACCTGGTATAAGGTGAGTCGCTATGAGATTGTTTGCTCGTTACTTTCGCTCTGCCTGGTAATGCAGATAGGCGAGGCTCTACCTCCTTTGATATCGCAACTTAAACGAGAAAGGACTTTAGGAGTTTAAGTTATTAAAATTTCGATCCTTAGCGACACACCCTGCAACTTATTCCCTCTTCCTGATGACGTTGTACGGAAAGCAGTTGCCAGTTGTCAGTTGTCAGTTGTCAGTTGTCAGTTGTCAGTTGTCAGTTGTTACCAATAACAAATAACAAATAACAAATAACAAATAACTTCTTCCTTCTTCCTTCTTCCTTCTTCCTTCTTCCTTCTTCCTTCTTCCTTCTTCCTCCGACGGAATTACATCCGTTACATCCGTTACATCCGTTACATAATCCGTTGCCGAACTTCCTTCTTCCTTCTTCCTTCTTCCTCCGACGGAATTACATCCGTTACATCCGTTACATCCGTTACATAATCCGTTGCCGAACTTCCTTCTTCCTTCTTCCTTCTTCCTTCTTCCTTAATAATTATGAACCTATCAGAAATCTTTATCCGCCGCCCCGTAATGACTACCTTAGTCACAGTCGGCATTCTAATATTCGGTTTAATGAGTTATTTTCTGCTACCAATTAGCGCCCTGCCGCACGTAGAATATCCCTTTATCAGCGTCTCCGCCAGCTTACCCGGTGCAACGCCAGAAACCATGTCATCCTCCGTCGCCGCACCGCTAGAAAGGCAGTTTACAGAAATAGCAGGGCTGAATTCTTTTAACTCTACAAGTTCCACCGGTAGCGCCAGAATTTCCCTGCAATTCGACTTCAGCCGCAGCGTCAATTCTGCTGCTAAAGACGTACAAGCTGCGATCGCCGCCGCCGCAGGTTCCTTGCCCGCTGGAATGACCAAAGCGCCCAGCTACCGCAAGGTTAACCCTTCTGTTTCGCCAATTCTCTACCTCTATTTGTACTCAAAAACCTTATCCATTGCAGCAGTAGACGAAGCCGCAGAAGTGACGGTGGCCCAACCAATTTCGGCGATAGATGGTGTGGCGCAAGTGCAGGTTTACGGGCAGAAAGAATATGCCGTGCGGATTCAACTCGATCCGCGAGAATTGACTGCGAGGGGAATCGGATTAGATCAAATTAGAACCGCCATTACTCAAGGAAATGTTAACTTGCCAACTGGCAGCCTTTCCGGCGATAAAAAAAGCTATTTAATTCAGGTAAACGGTCAATTAAATACTGCTGCAGAATATCGATCGCTGATCGTTGCTTACAAAAATGGCGCAGCAGTGCGGCTGCAAGATTTAGGAAATGTCCTGGATGACGTGCAGAACAACAAAGTGTTGAATTTGTACAGCGATCGACAAGTCAACAATCAACCTGCAATCTTGCTTGCAGTGCAGCCTCAACCCGATGCAAATACCGTTGATATTGTCGATGCGGTAGTGCGAATGTTACCTTCACTAAAACAACAAATTCCCCAATCGATCGAAATGGGAATTATGTACGATCGTTCTCAATCTATTCGGGCTTCTGTAGACGATGTGAAGTTCTCCTTAGTGTTGTCGGTGTGTCTGGTTGTCTTAGTAATTTTTATCTTTTTACGGAACATCACAGCGACGCTAATTCCGAGTTTAGCTTTGCCGGTGGCGATTATTGGCACCTTTGCTGTGATGTATCAGTTGGGATACTCGTTAGATAACTTGTCTCTGATGGCGCTGACGCTTTCAGTGGGGTTTGTGGTGGATGATGCGATCGTAGTTCTGGAAAATATTGTCCGCCACCAAGAAATGGGAGAAGCACCCCTAGAAGCAGCATTAAAAGGCTCGAAAGAAATTGGTTTTACCATTCTTTCAATGACGCTTTCATTGGTGGCAGTGTTTATTCCTCTGATGTTTATGAGTGGATTAATCGGTAGATTGTTTCACGAATTTGCTGTGACTATTGCTGTAGCAATTTTGGTGTCGGGCTTTGTATCTCTGAGCCTGACACCGATGTTGTGCAGTCGATTTCTCAAATCCCCGTCCCACCACCAAAAAACAAACCGCTTCTACCGCTTCTGGGAGCGGGGATTTGAGCTACTTTTGCAAGGATATGAATGGACGCTTAAACCTGTTTTGAAATACCGTTTTTTAACGCTGATTGTTTCGGTTGTTCTCCTGGCATTTACGGCTTATTTGTTTGTTTTAGTTCCGAAAGGTTTTATTCCGACTGAAGACACCGGACAATTGATGGCTAACACGAAAGGAGCGCAAGATATTTCGTTTGATGATATGATGATTCACCAACAACAAATTGTTGATATCCTTCGGAAAGATCCAAATATTGCAGCGTTGAATTCAACTGTAGGTGCGAGTGGCCCGAACGCATCGGCAAATAACGGACGGATTACAATTAGGCTCAAACCGATCTCGCAACGCCGCCTCAGTGCGGATGAAATTATCCAAAAACTAACTCCGAAATTGCGCGGAATTCCAGGAATTCAAGCTTTTTTGCGTTCTCCGGCCGCAATTCCGATTGGCGGTCAACAAACGAATTCGCAATATCAGTTTACGGTGCAAAGTTTAGATTTGCAAGCGCTGCGTCAAGCGGTGCCGGAATTGTTAGCTAAAGTTAAAACCCTGCCGGGATTGCGCGGTGTCGATAGCGATTTGCAATTGAGCACGCCTCAGCTTGAGGTTAAAGTCGATCGCGCTAAAGCAGCAATTGTCGGTGTTAGCCCGCAACAAGTGCAGAAAACCCTCAGCGCTGCTTACGCTTCAGGGCAGGTTTCGACGATTTATACTCCCAACAATCAATTTACGGTTGTGTTGGAATTAAAGCCTGAGTTTCAGCGCGATCCGAGTGCTTTGTCGATGCTGTACGTGCGATCGAATACTGGACAAATGATCTCGTTAAGTGCGATCGCAAATATTACCCAAACAGTCGGCCCGCTCACAGTCAATCACCTAAGCGGATTGCCTTCTGCTACAATCTCTTTTGATACGCTTCCAGGCACATCGCTGAGTCAAGCAACCGCCGCCATTGAGAAAGTTGCCCAGGAAGTTTTGCCGCCGTCAGTAACAACAAGTTTTCAAGGTTCAGCCCAGGTATTCAACCAATCATTTAACGATTTAGGTTGGTTGTTAGTGGTTTCAATTTTAGTAATTTATCTAATTCTCGGCATTTTATACGAGGATTTTATTCACCCGCTGACAATTTTGTCAGGTTTACCATCAGCCGGATTTGGTGCGCTGTTAACTCTGGTAATTTTTGGGGTGGAATTGAATCTGTATTCGTTTATCGGGATTATTTTGCTGGTGGGAATTGTCAAGAAAAATGGGATTATGCTGGTGGATTTTGCGATCGAGAAACAGCGACAAGACAGCAGCCACAGCGCCTTTGATGCCATTTACGAAGCTTGTGTCGTGCGCTTCCGCCCGATTATGATGACGACGATGGCGGCATTAATTGGCACTTTGCCGATCGCCCTGGGCGTGGGTAGCGGTTCGGAATCGCGCCGCCCGTTGGGAATTGCGATCGTCGGCGGATTGCTGTTTTCGCAAATTTTAACCCTGTATTTGACTCCAGTATTTTACATTTATATGGAAGGGTTGAGAAAACGGTTAGGCCATCCCAAAATTAAGCTTTCTGAATTCTTTTGGCGTCCTAAAACTCGATCTGAGAAGCGAAGTTAAGAGGTTATTTAACCGCAGGTGCACGCGGATAGACGCGGATGAAGAAAGAAAGGGCGATCGCACTTCACTTAGGTTGTGTTAAATCTTATTTGATGACACCGCTAATTCTTTCTCTTCTTCCCAAGACAGTGATGTTTCGAGTTTTCCTGATACTGTAAATATTTGAGCTACCAACAGTGCTGTATCTAAATTGACACACATCTTCGCAGGATAATTACCTTCTTGTCCGCCGATAACTAGCTTTTCTATTGCATCTGGTTTTGAGGGATCTACTAAATTATGGAAGCTAACGTTATCAAAAGTTACGTTAACAATATATTTCCCGGATTCACCGCCGCCAATACTCATATAACACTCGTCATCTGCACCCAAGGTAACTAAAGTTTTACTTTTCCCATCTAACTCGCGAATGGCTTGTTCTATTTGACTCCAAGTGGGATTTTCTATTAGATCCCCTTCATCTTGGTTGCCAACCCAATTTTCTGCTGATAGGTTTGATACAAACATTATTGTCTCCTTCTATTTGGCGGTTGAACTGTTATTGTCTTACTTCCACTGGGAGTAATAATTTCTAATTCTGCTATATTTAACTGCCAAGCCATAGAGTTTACTCCACCTCTTAAGCCGCAAGCCGCACAAAGCTCGCGATCGCAAATCAAACGTGCTTTACCTCCTCTAATGCCCGCATCGGCTGCTTGTTGAAAAGCATCGGCTTCAGCGTGGGTTTTGGTGATAGGATTGACATTAAAAGTTATTTGGCGGCGATAGGGGTTGCTGCCAGAGTTGATGCCAAAAAAACTTTGACCTGCTATTTCTAGTTTAGCTATGGTTGATTTATCGGTTTCGCTGCCAGCCAGTGATAAACCGAGGCTTTGTCTGTATGCAGCTAGTTCATCAAACACACTTTATATTTTTGACTTTCCTGTGGGTTGACTGCCCCTATTTTACCAGATTCCGTTCTGGTTTTGGGATTTGGGGGTGCGATCGCTCTCTTCTTCATCCGCGTTCATCCGTGTTCATCTGTCTTCATCTGCGGTAAAAAAAGGGCGATCGCTTCTAAATTTATACCAGCGAACCATCACCAACCAAATTACCCCATCATCTCACCAAAAAAGTCGATCGTCTCTTTCAACGCTTTCACAAACACATCAATCTCCTCGCGAGTATTGTAAAAATACAAACTCACCCGTGCAGTAGATGAAATGTTCAAATAGCGGTGCAAAGCTTGCGTGCAGTGATGCCCGGAACGAATCGCGACCCCCTCCTGATCCAACAGAGTAGACAAGTCTTGAGGGTGAATTTCTCCAGCGCTAAATGATGCTAGCGCGGCCCTACCTTCGCCGTTGCTGTCCGGTTGCGGCCCGTAAATTTTAATCTGTGGAATTTGTCGCAATTGTTGGAACAGATAAGCCGTCAATTCGGCTTCGCAGGCATGAATCTTATCCATGCCAATGTTATTAAGATAATCGATTGCGGCACCAAGGGCGATCGCCTCCCCGATTGCCGGAGTCCCCGCCTCAAACTTGTGCGGCAAATCAGCATAGGTAGAATATTCGAGAAAAACATCAGCAATCATCTCGCCACCGCCAAAAAACGGAGGCATTTCTCTCAATAAATCCAGTTTCCCGTACAAAAAACCGATGCCAGTCGGAGCGCACATTTTGTGGCCCGAAGCCACCAGCCAATCGCAATCCATTGCTTGCACATCTACTACCATGTGCGGGACGCTTTGGCAAGCATCTATTAAAACTTTTGCGCCGAAACTGTGGGCAATTTCGCAGATTTCTTGAACCGGATTGATACAACCCAAAGTATTGGAAACGTGAACGATTGAAACCAACTTAGTTTTATTTGAAATCAGCGTTTTAAACTGTTCTAAATCAAACTCCTGAGTCTCCGTCAACTCCACAAACTTGAGTACCGCACCAGTTTTTTGAGCAATCATTTGCCAAGGCACCAGATTGCTGTGGTGTTCCATCACCGACAGAATAATTTCATCTCCCGCTTGCAGATTGTTTAAACCCCAAGAATAAGCAACCAAATTAATCGCTTCGGTGGCGTTGCGAGTGTAAACAATTTCTTGTCGCGAAGCCGCATTGATAAACGCTGCAACTTTATCTCTGGCACCTTCGTAAGCATCAGTCGCTTTGGCGCTGAGAGAGTGAGCGCCGCGGTGCACGTTAGCATTGTATTGTTCGTAGTAATCGCGCCAAGCATTGAGTACAGCTAAGGGTTTTTGAGATGTAGCTGCATTGTCTAAATAAACTAGCGGTTTCCCGTGGACTTTTTGAGTCAAGATTGGGAAGTCTGCGCGAACTTTTGATGCTAAGGTTTTTTCTTGAATAAGTGTCATATTTTTTGAAGTTAGTATTGTTGTGAAACTTGCTTCTAGGGCGTATTTTTGAACCCGGAGATCCCCCCTAGCCCCCCTTAATAAGGGGGGGACAAGAATATTCTCAAAGTCCCCCTTCTTAAGGGGGATTTAGGGGGATCTCCGGGTTTGATTGCAAAGGCAAGAAAACATCACCCAGCCTGTTGCTAATTCCTTTATTCTTGCACAGCCACACAAGTAGAAAGCATTTTTGCTACTCCCAGAATTGGCAATTTATCCAGAATTTCCGCCGCAAAAGCATCAATCAGCAAATAGCGGCTTCTCTCTAAATCCAAACCGCGACTTTGCAAGTAAAAAAGCTCGTCATCTTCTAACTGGCTGACAGTTGCACCGTGGGAACATTTAACGTTATCCGCCACAATTTCTAGCTGCGGTTTGGTATCGACGCGAGCTCTGGGCGACAGCAACAAATTCCGGCTCAACTGTCCGGCATCTGTCAATTGTGCGGCTTTGCGAACGAAAACTTTGCCGTTAAATACTGCACGAGCTTTGTTACCAATAATGCACTTGTGCAATTGGCGGCTTGTACCGTGAGGGTAATTGAAATCGATTAAACTGTGAGTGTCGGATAACTGTTCGCCAAAGGCTACGGTTAAACCATTTAAAGTTGTTTCGGTGCCTTCGCCGCGCTGAAATACTTCTAAATTGTGGCGCGATATTTTGCCGCCCAAGCTGATAGCATGACAAGTATAACGGCTGTTGCGAGATTGGACGATCGCACTTTTGCCGATATGAACTGCATCCAAAGCTTCGCGCTGAAGCCGAACATGGTTGACAGCGGCGTTTTCGCCGACAACAACCTCCGTCACAGCATTCGTAAAAGCGGGTACATTACCGAGAGTTGCGTAATCTTCAATTAGCGTTACATTGCTTCCAGGCTCTGCGATAACCACACAGTGCGGCTGAGACATGGTTGGAGATGCACCTGGTGCGGTCAGGAACAGCAAGTGAATCGGCATTTCGACGCACACATTGGCCGGTACGAACACCACCGCAGAATCGGCTAAACCCGCCACATTCAGCGCGGTAAACACCTCTGTTTGCTGTTTGTGCTGGCTCAAAACATCGGTGATGCGCGATCGATATTTTTCCGGTACATTAGATAAATTACCTGCATAAAAGTCCGGCAAATTCACCGTTGACAAATCCGGCGCATAAAAACCGTTAACAAATACCAATCTTAACGGTAAATCATCCCGATTCTTCACAGGCATAACAATATCAGCCAGCTTAACCGTTGACTGATAGCTTTGCGGTACATGAAAAGGAACCTGCAACATCGACGACAAATCAGTAAAGCGCCACTCCTCATCCCTCACCGTCGGAAAACTTGCAGCAAGCACGTATTCAGTCGCCGCATCCCGCAAATCCTGCAACCCGTAAGCCGAACCTTTGCGATTAGCAACCTCCAACTTGCTGCACTGATTCACCAAATCAGCCAAAAACATTTCTTTAGTAGCAACTTGCGTATTTATCATCGCGCGCCAACTCCTGCTGCTTCCTCTTCCACAACCCAATCATAACCGCGCTCTTCCAATTCCAGCGCCAACTCTTTCGGGCCAGTCAAGATAATTCTACCAGCTTCCATGACATGAATAAAATCAGGAATAATGTAATTCAACAACCGCTGATAGTGAGTAATCACCAACATACAATTTTCAGCACTTGACAACTGATTCACCCCGCCGGCGACAATTTTAAGAGCATCGATATCCAAACCAGAATCAGTTTCGTCCAAAATAGCTAATTTAGGATCCAGTATAGCCATTTGCAAAATCTCATTCCGCTTTTTCTCGCCGCCAGAAAAACCTTCATTAACGCTGCGGTTCAAGAAAGAGTCATTCATCTTGACAATTTCCAGCTTTTCCTCGACAAAATCTTGGAAATCAAAAGCATCCAACTCTTCCAAGCCGCGATGTTTGCGGTGGGAATTGTAAGCCACCCGCAAGAAATCCAGATTGCTAACGCCCGGAATTTCCAAAGGATATTGGAAAGCTAGAAATATGCCCGCCAAAGAACGTTCTTCCGGCGCTAATTCTAGTAGATTTTGACCCAAAAATGTAACTTCTCCGCCCGTTACCGTATAAGCAGGATGGCCGGCTAATATTTTGGATAAGGTGCTTTTCCCTGAACCGTTCGGGCCCATGATGGCGTGGATTTCGCCGGATTTAATTTCTAGGTTTAAACCTTTCAGGATTTGGGTATCTTCGACGTTCGCAGTTAAATTGCGGACGGATAGAACTACTGGACTATTTTCAACAATCATCTCTTTTTTTCCTTTGCCTCAATGCACTTTACAATTGTTTTCGTTTCTACACTCTGGCTATTGCTGACCACTTAACGTAAAACCTAGCGTCTCTTTTGTTTGTATCGAAGTTTCGATCCCCCCTAGCCCCCCTTAATAAGGGGGGGACAATAGTGTTTTCAAATTACCCATTATTAAGGAAGGATAATAGTGTTCTCAAAGTCCCCCTTCTTAAGGGAGATTTAGGGGGATCGGGCCTCGAATAAAAGCGACATTATTTATGGATTGCAGTCTTAATTTGTCAGCAAGAGACTCGGTATGGAAGGGTTTATCGCCAGCCACAATTATCCCACACTTCCTTCCAGCTTCAGACTGAGCAACTTATCAGCTTCCGCTGCAAATTCCATTGGTAACTGATTGAAAACATCTTTACAGAAACCGCTAATCATCATCGAAATCGCATCTTCTGCTGAAATTCCCCGCTGGGCGAAGAAGAACAATTGCTCTTCCCCTATTTTGGAAGTCGAAGCTTCGTGTTCCACTTTAGCAGTATTGTTCTGCACTTGAATGTAGGGGAAAGTATTCGCTTGAGCGTTGTCGCCAATTAGCATCGAATCGCACTGAGAATAGTTGCGAGAGCCTTTAGAGTTGGGCCCCATTTTTACCAATCCGCGATAGCTGTTTGCAGAATTACCCGCAGAGATTCCTTTAGAAATAATCGTGCTGCGAGTATTTTTGCCGACGTGAATCATTTTGGTGCCGGTGTCAGCTTGCTGCTTGTTGTTTGTCAGGGCTACCGAGTAGAATTCGCCTACGGAGTTGTCGCCGACTAATACGCAACTGGGATATTTCCAAGTAATCGCCGAACCGGTTTCTACTTGCGTCCAAGAAATCTTGGAATTGACTCCTTGACACAAACCGCGCTTTGTCACAAAGTTGTAAATCCCGCCTTTGCCGTTGGCGTCGCCGGCGTACCAGTTTTGGACTGTTGAGTATTTGATGTCGGCATTGTCCATTGTTACCAATTCCACGACGGCGGCGTGCAGTTGGTTGGTGTCAAACATCGGGGCGGTGCAGCCTTCTAGGTAAGACACGGAACTGTTTTCTTCTGCGACAATTAGGGTGCGCTCGAACTGGCCGGAATCTTCGTTGTTGATGCGGAAATAGGTTGACAATTCCATCGGGCATTTTACGCCTTTGGGAATGTAAACGAAGGAACCATCGGTGAATACGGCGGAGTTGAGGGCTGCAAAAAAGTTGTCGCCGACTGGTACGACTGTGCCAAGATATTTTTCGATTAGTTCGGGATAATCTTTGATGGCTTCTGTGATGGAACAGAAGATAACGCCGTCTTTGGCTAGTTTTTCTCTAAAGGTTGTGGCAATTGAAACGCTGTCGAAAACAACATCGACGGCGACATTTCCCAGTCGTCTTTGTTCGGATAGGGGAATTCCTAATTTCTCGAAGGTTTCTAATAGTGTCGGATCAACTTCGTCCAAACTGTTGAGCTTTTTGGGCTTTTGTTTTGGCGCGGAGTAGTAGATAATGTTTTGGTAGTCGATCGCGGGATAGTTGACGTGGGGCCAGGTGGGCTCGGTCATTGTCAGCCACTTCCGGTATGCTTTGAGGCGGAATTGCAGCATGAATTCCGGTTCGTTTTTCTTCGAGGAAATCAGGCGGACTACATCTTCGCTCAAGCCGCGGGCGATGGTGTCCGACTCGATGTCGGTAACGAAACCGTATTTGTAGGGCTGGTTGACTAGGGTTGTGACTGTAGAGCTCATGATTTTGCGTGTTCAGTGTTCTAGATAATGCTCTCAAAGATGGCAGACGGGCAATGGTTGTCTGGGCTTGAGCGAGTTCTGCTGGACTGCTCGGTTGAGTTAAACAACAGGTTTGTTGCTTTACTATATTTTAAGCTACATTAACAATAGTGATATTGTCAAAGTCAAATTAATAATTTTTTGTGAAGATGATGGAGACTACTCAGCAGACTTCCACGAAACAAGACATCCTGCAATATTTGCTCAAGGGGGGTCAGGGGACGGCTCTTGAGTTGGCGGAGTCTTTGGAGATGAGCCCGCAGGCGATTCGCCGTCATTTGAAGGATTTGGAGGCGGAGGGGCTGATTCGGTATCAGTCGGTTCAGGCTGGTATGGGGCGACCGCAGCATATTTATGAGCTTACCAGTCTGGGGCGCGATCGCTTCCCGAACCGTTACGGCGATTTTGCTGTGTCTTTCTTGGATACCCTGGCGGAAACTGTCGGCCGCGAGCAAGTGATTAGTATCCTGCGAAAACAGTGGCAGCGCAAGGCTACGGACTATCGGCGCTTTGTGGGTTCGGGTTCGCTGCAAGAGCGGGTGACTAAGTTGGTGGAACTCCGCAGGGCTGAAGGTTATATGGCTGAGTGTTATCCTGTAGAATCTGTAGGTATGGAAATGTGCGATCGCGATGTTAAGGGCGATCGATTTGTGTTGATGGAACACAACTGTGCTATTTCTAATGTGGCGGAAACTTTTCCGAGTGTTTGCGGCAATGAGTTGGAAATGTTTGCGGCTGTGTTGCCGGATTGTATTGTGGAGCGGACTCACTGGATTATTGATGGGGAACACCGCTGCGGTTATTTGATTGCTAGAAAGTAGTCAGTAGTCAGTAGTCAGTAGTCAGTAGTTGTTATTAGTTATTAGTTATTAGTTATTAGTTATTAGTTATTCAACAGTCAACAGTCAACAGTCAACAGTCAACAGTCAACAAATAACTATGCAACCATTAGCAGATTTTTTAAAGCCGGAAGAGTGCGCCGAAGTTGATATGGCGCTGCTGTCGTCGAAGGAGAAGTTTTCGACTCGATTGGCAATTTATGGTTTGAGGGTGCTCAAGCAAATTGCTGGGGAGACTGGTTTGCCGATAACTGAGGTGTCTAACCAGCAGGTGATGGATTGGATTAAGAATGATGAGAGCATTCAACAGTCGATTCAAGTTGATGCTAGTTTTGAAAACTTTTTTACTAATTTGGTGGTTGCGTCTTTGCGACCGTTGAAGCAAATTGCGGCAGAATCTGAAAGTGCGATCGAGCAATTAACAGTTAAGCAGGTTGTGGCGTGGTTTGAGAAGGATGCGAAGATTCGCAGAGAGTAGGGTATGGATGCTGGGTTTTTGGATTTGCGATCGGGCTGACGCGCTCAGACTCCCAGAAACCGGGTTTTTTCGGAATCTGTCGCCTGTAACGAAATATTTTCATAAAAACCCGGTTTCTCGCCTCTGGCTCAGACTCCCAGAAACCGGGTTGTTTCCGAATCTGTCGCCTGCAACGAAATATTTTCATAAAAACCCGGTTTCTCGGCTCTGGCTCAGACTCCCAGAAACCGGGTTGTTTCCGAATCTGTCGCCTGCAACGAAATATTTTCATAAAAACCCGGTTTCTCGCCTCTGGCTCAGACTCCATGACATCATCGAAAAAAAACTTTTCACCAAGGGGTTGACAAACTGGGGAGAGTTTGCTAAGGTAATTAGGTCGAGCGAAAGAGATGCAGCGCATCAAACTTAACGCAGACACAGGATTTAAAGTTTTCAAAGCTTTCCTGGTGCTTATGATGTAATGGAACCACTCCGATCCATCCCGAACTCGGTTGTTAAACGTTGCTATGGCGAAGATACTCGGCGGGTCACTGCCCGGTAAAATAGCTCAGTGCCAGGTTAATCATAAATTAAAGCTCTTTTCCCGCAACAACGGAAAAGGGCTTTAGTTTTTTCACAGAATATTTTTGCCCCGCCCGCTCCAGCGCCCTGTGAGGACGCGCTTTGGCGACAATTTCACCACTTCTCTGCCACTTTCAGCTTGTTTCTTCTGCAAGTCTGCAAATATTGCGTCCAAGTCATAATTGAAAGACTTGGCATACTCTTGACGAATTTTGTGAATTTCTTCTACGATTTCATCTTGCAGCATAAATTAATTTCCTAGTAGTTCATAGGGCGTACAAAGAATCGGCAACTCGTATCCGCAATCAAAACTGATTTCTGCAAGTTTTCCCTGGATTTGAGCGTTTGCGATATGCTTACAGTTCCAGGTTAACAGGTAATCCAAGCCGTGAACGGTCGCTGCTGCAATGTGAATTGCATCGATATGTGCTTTAGGGGGAAGATTGCTGCGTGTAAGAAACTGCGAGGCTAAGTCTCGTACAGCTCGATTTAATTCTAGCAATGGAACACCGCGAAGCAGTTCCATACGTTGAACCCCAATTTCTGTGTCTCCTTGTGCTACCTCGTTTAGGACAGCTTGTGAGATGTACATTGTGAAAGCACTGCGGCGATACTCCCACCAATCTTTTGTTACCTCGATATTGGCAGCCAGGATTAGGTTTTTAGTCGATCGAGCTGTTAGGTAGCCCAAGATGCTGGTTTCAATGTAGAGGGTTTCACTCATAGGGGATAGGTTGATAGCCTCTTCATTTTAAACCCAACCATTCCTCGTTGTAAAACTCCTATTCTATTTTGGTGCTTCTGGAGCACAAAGTGGATGCAGTGGCTGACTTCTGGAAAAAATGATTCTGGAAGTTGCTAAAATTAAGAGCGATCGCAATATCACGAACAGTCATAGTAGTTGCCTCTTTCAGTCGTCTTTATTTTAACACAATCATCACAGGCGATCGCCCTTAATTTTAGCAGTCAATAGTGGGCGATCGCCTTGCCTTTTCCTTTGCGCCTACAGCGTTCCCGCTGCTATGCGGTACACTCAAAAACTGTAAAATAAGATAACCTGGGTTGGCTCGTAGCTGCTACTGTACCCCATAAAAGCGGGAACCGCTGTATATGAGCCGTCAGGATACTGGTAGAGGCAGACCTTTTCGATGCTTCCATAGTTCTTCCTATTTTAGATACGAATTTGCCCATTTATAGCGATTTGGATCTTTACTGAGAAGATACTCTGCAACTTCTCTACGTTTATCCTTGTCTTTTGTCATTCTGACAATTCTTTCAATTTCGTCGTCGGTATCATCAGCCCCACGTTCTGCGGCCAGTTCAAACCAATTATCACCATCCGCATATTCACGTCGGTCGTAACAAATTGCTCCCATCAAGGTATAGGGTTGGTGACTATCAGGGTGACATTCTCTTGCTTGCGTTGCACAATTTTCTGCTTCATCTATTTGATTAAGATCCCGAAAGGCTGCACCTCTAGTTACCCACAGAGCTGATTTCAGGTCAGATTCTTGCACTTTGTTCCAGTTCAAATTTTCTGTGACTTTTAGAGCTTTTTCAGGCTCATCTGCCTTACGCCAGTTACTACTTGCACTGGGTAACTTCCATTTATTTCCAGTTCGTTGATGTTCTTTTTCGTAAAATATTGCTTCTAATCTGTAGTAGGCTACCGCTATCTTTCCATGTCGAGCAAGACGACCTTCTTCCATTAATTGAATGACTTGTTTTGGATCGAGTCTTTCCTCTCGCTCAAGTTTAAGCATAATTTCATAAAATGGGTCGATTCCTAATTGACCCACAATCTGATACTTGGTTTTTAATGCCTTGAAGTAAAGCTGTTTGGCAATATCTACTGTTTCAAAAAGTCCTTGTTCTGACAACCACTGAATATCTTTTTCCGAGTCAATCAATACTTTCGACTCGCCCGAAGGATTTGAAGTTTTTGATTCACTAATCTCAAAAATTCTAAGGATAAAAAATAAACGGCTCGAAGGATCTGAGCTTTGATATTGAGTGGCTTTATATTTATTTTTAAGTTCCACAAAGAATCTTCTGTCCTTACGCTCTCGATCGATTGCAATTAATTCGCTCAAGTTTTGCTGCTTCAACCACTCACATTCACTAGGCTCTAGTTCTAATTCTGATTTTAATTTGCTCAAAATAGAATAGAGTGGACTAGAAATAGAAGTATCTGGGTGAGAATCAATCTGATATTTAGACTTTAGTTCTGAGAATTCAATTTCAGCTTTCCTTTCATCCTCTTGCTGCCAATGAATTTCTAGTGTTTCTCCCAAATCTAATTCTAAAAGCCATTCAGCTTCGGAGTTAGATAATTGCTCTCTCGCATCAAGCTTTTTCAGAATAGAATAGAGAGGCTCTTCAGGAAATTGGTTTAGATTCTTAGTGGCTTTATAGTTAATTTTGAGTTTTGAAAAGTTACGAATATCTTGAATTAAAGTTATTGTGTCTACAAGACCATGATTATTTAGTAGTTCCAACTCTGAATCTGTAAGGCTATACCCAGGATCAAATTTCCAAAGTATTGAATAGACTGGGCTGGAGATGAGAAGCTCTAACTCTTTTGGAATATGGTACTTAGTTCGCAGTTGCAGAAATTCAGCTTCTAGCCTCTTCTTGTCTTCTGCTTGGTATTGCTGTAAAGAAATGATTTCAATGGTTCCGATAAGGCGATTCTCTGCTAGCCATTCAAACTCTAGGTTTGTGACCTGAATGCCCAGGTTGGCTTTTCTCAGTATCAGATATAGGAAACTATCAGATACATCACTATTATACTGACTTACTTTATATTTCTGTTTAAGAGCAGCAAAGTGCCTTTTCTGTAGCTCACTATTATCCATACCTGCATCCATACCTGATGTGATATTCACGGCAATCAGTTAAGCCTATATGAGTCAGATGAACTTCCTTAAGAGGCTCAAACTTTTTTTGATACCAAAGTAAACCCATTTATCCCATCAAAGCACCAATAGCCAACGTTGTCAACAGGAGACTCGTTTACATATAATCCTTTAAATCTTCGAGAGGTTCATAAAAATCATCAGACATCGAGATTTTATCTTTCCAAATTCCCAGTCCGCCTCGCTTGGCAGCTTTTTCGGCTTTAGGAGCCTCTTCCGCGTCTCGCTTTACAAAAAATTCCTTGATATCCTCAAGCGGCTCATCAAAGTCGTCAGGTAGCGGTAGAACAAACATTCCTTTCATTGTTCCGGCAACACGACGCTTCTTTGTCGGCTTTTCTTGAGTTGAGTTTTTAGCCTGCTTTTCAATCAAAAACTCAATATAATGAAGCACTTCTGTCTGAAGAGACTCAGGAAGTTCTGCTAATTTTTCTAAAATGACTGGCTGTATCATGGTTTCTGCTCGCGATCGCCCATCTACTCCATTAAACCACCAAAACCCAAGGTCAGCAACAGAATAGCCCATTATGTAGTGCGATCGCCCAAAATCGCACTCACACCATCATCATTCTGCAACTTGCCGAAAATTACCCGATCGACTATTCTTCCTAATAGCAGTTCCAAACGCACGGGTAGTCAGAAACCGGGTTTTTCCCGAGATACTTTGTTACAGCCCGATTCTCTGGCAAAAACCCGGTTTCTTTGGTTTTGATGCGTAATTCCTATTGATATAACAACCAACAAAAAACATGACAGCAATATTGCCACCTTGGATAGTTTTAGACTCCCTACTGCACGACTGGCTGCTAGAAGATATCGGTAGGGGCGATCGCACAACATCGGCCTTATTTCCCGCAAACAGCATCCAGGGTACTGCTAAATGGGTTGTCAAAGAGGCTGGAGTCGTTGCTGGATTGCCGATCGCCGATCGCACATTTAAACTTTTAGACAGCAGCCTCAGTTTCATCCCCCAAGTACCCGAAGGGAAACTGTGCGAAAAAGGAGAAGTAATTGCCGAAATTTCCGGCAATTTCGATGCGCTATTAACCGGAGAAAGAGTAGCATTAAACTTGGCAATGCGTTTGAGCGGCATCGCTACTTTAACTCAAAAATATGTTGACAAAATTGCCGATTTGCCCGTGCAATTAGTCGATACGCGCAAGACAACACCGGGATTGAGGTTGTTGGAAAAATACGCAACTCAAGTCGGCGGCGCTTGCAATCATCGGATGGGATTGGATGACGCGGTGATGGTGAAAGACAATCACATTGCAGCGGCTGGAGGAATTGCCGAGGCGATCGCCCGTATCCGCAATTCTATCCCCTATCCGCTGACAATCGAAGTTGAAACGGAAAGCCTTGCTGAGGTGGAAACGGCTTTGCAGCACAAAGCTGATATTATCATGTTGGATAATATGTCCTTTGATTTGATGCGGCAGGCTGTGGCAATAATTCGGGAAAAGAGCGATCGGGTAAAAATTGAAGCGTCTGGGAATGTGACTTTAGAAACTATTCGGAGTGTGGCGGAAACCGGAGTTGATTATATTTCTACCAGTGCTCCAATTACGCGATCGACTTGGCTGGATTTGAGCATGAAAATTAATAGTTAGTTACTGATATCAGGAGACGGCAATGCCGTTTCCCTACAATTAATTAGGGTAGGGAAACGGCATTGCCGTCTCCTCCTCGCAAGCGCAATCGATTATTTTGATTGACTATTCGCTGTTCACTATTGTTATATCAATTATAATTGCATCAGAAGAATTTAACCGCAGAGAACACAGAGGGCACAGAGAAAGAGAAGAGAGAGCGGCAATTCTGATGCTACCAGATTTGATATTATTGGTTATTTAGTCGTGTGAATAACTAATAATTAATTCCCAATTTTTAACGCTCAATTCCCAATTCCCAATTCCCAATTCTCGATGCCCAATGCCAAATTACTTCGAGATAAAATGCACCCAAAAATCTCCGTCAGCCATACAAACGCTGCGGATTAAACGATAGGAATAGTGCAAGTAGGCACCGCTGACACTTGTGTCGTAGCCGCTTGGGAACCACTCGCCATAGGGGTCGTGAACGAAGAATCCTTCGCTGTCGTAGCCCGCAGCAACTATAATGTGACCGAAAGACGTGAAGTATCCGTGGATGACAGCGGGATTTCCGCTTGCCAGCCAATCTTGAACGTCATCAATAGTTGCATTCTCGGTATAGTAATCTTGAGCGCCGTAATCTCTAACAATTTTTGCCAAATCGTAGGGATCCCAGCGACTGTAACCTTTGGCGATCGCATATTCGTAGAGTTCGTCTTCATATTGTCCGCTTCTATTGCGCCGCGGCACTCTCAAAAAGTCCAGACACATCGCTATGGAAGTTACATTACAAGCACCTGTAGGATTGTAAAAATTATCTAATTGCGATCGATAAGGAATGCCAAGTCGGACAGTGGGCGGGTTTGGTTTGGGATAAAGCAAAACGCCGTCTAGAGTAACTTGAGCGTGTCCTCCGTAAACATACCAAATCCCTGAACCTTTGAAAGATTCGTTGCGGAGAGCAACCCTAATGTGACCGCGAATTGGCACAAAAGCCAGGAGTTCAAACTCTTTTCCCGCTGGGATTACTTGTTTTTCTGAGTCCTGAAGTTGAGAAGACGCTAGGGGTTTTGATTTAAAAATAGTGTCTCTGGTCGTTTTCAGGATCGGGCGAGGTGTGGGAATGTCCGTTGTTTTGGTTTCGATCAGCTTTTTGGCTGTGATTGCTCCCAAAAAACCCGGTTCGCCGCACTTCATCAAGGTTTGAAATCGGTGGAGGGCGGCGGTAGAAAGTGGGCCAAAGATGCCGTCTACTGGAGGTTTCAGTAAACCCAGGTCAATGAGGCGGCTTTGAATTTGGCGGCTGAGTTCGTTGTCGGCAGCGATCGCTTTGGCATCGTACCTAATTTTTGAGTTGAGAAAGTTTTGTAATTTCATGCTTCCCTGCACACTTCAACGATTCCAAGTTTATACTCTCAGAAAATTACGGCCATTCTACCGATCGCCCGTACCTTAAAAGCTTTAAATTCATGATTCGATACAAAACCTTTAAGGCGGAGTGCGATCGAACTTGATATCCTGTCCAGTCGATCGATCGAAATAAGATGGGTTAGTAGTGCGGACTTTAGTCCGCACTACTAACCTTTTTTTGTTACCATCCTAGATCGGACAGGATCTGACACAGTATTTTCAAATCAAAGAAGGCGATGATTTACCTTCTTTGTGCTCCCTAGCTTGACAAGCAAACGATTGCGTCTGGGAAGGAAGCAGTCGGGTTTATGCTGCTTCGGGGCGAATTACCACCACACCCATCGCATCGGGAGACAGATATTTGACGGCGGCTTCCCGGAGATCCTCGGCTGTCTGAGATTGGATGCAGGCTGCGTAGTTGAGGGCCGGAGCGATATCTCCTACCATCGACTGATAGTAACCGTACAAACTTGCTCGATCGCTGGGAGTTTCGTTACCGAAGATAAACCGATTTGCTACTTGGGTGCGGATGCGGGAAATTTCGGCATCTGTCACCAGTTCGGTTTGCAGAGTGCGGATGTGTCCGACGATGGCTGCTTCCACTTCGGCTATATTTTCTGTCGCTAGTTGAGCGGAAATCGAGAATACCCCGCCTAGTCGCTGAGTCATGTTGCTGACGGAAATTGACGAGACTAGCCCTCGATTTTCGCGCAAATCCTTAACCAAGCGAGTTGTGCGCCCGTGGCCCAATACTGTCGCCAAAACGTCGAGGGCATAGGTTTCGGACATTTCCACAAAGCCGGGGACTCGCCACATCACGATCAGTCGAGCTTGCTGGAGGGCAGAGTCTACAAATTCGCGGCGAACTGTTTCGGTAAAGGGCGATTCTTGGCCGTAGTTGAGAATTTCGGATTCTGGGTGAAAGCTGCTGAGTGCGGGCTGATTTATGGCGCTGTTTTGTGCTGTGCTTTTGCTGGCAAAACTTTCGGCGACAATTTCTATTAGTCGATCGACCGGCAAGTTACCTACAGCGACTGCTGTCATCGCCCCTGGCTGATATCTGCTGCTGTGGAAATCCCGCATTTGTTGGGCCCTCAGATTTTCGATGACGGAAGTCGGGCCTAATACCGGTCGCTTGTAGGGCAGGACTTCAAAGGCTAATTGCATCGATCGCTGATAGGTGCGCCGGCGCGGATTGTCTTCCGATCGTCTGATTTCTTCCAATACTACCAGCCGTTCGCGCTCGAAGGCATCGTCGGGAATGCTGGCGTTGAGCAAGACATCGACTTGTAGGGGAGCTAGTTCAGCAAAATCTTTAGGAGCTGTGGTGATGTAATAGTTCGTGTAATCTTGACTGGTGGCGGCATTGGTGACAGCGCCGCGCTGTTCGATCGCCCGTTCAAATTCTCCACTCTGGATGCTGGGAGTTCCCTTAAAAATCATGTGTTCTAAAAAGTGAGCCATACCGTTGATTTCGTCGGATTCTACGGCTGAGCCTAAATTCATCCACACGCTGAGGTTGACGGCATCGACTGGTAAGTGTTCGGCTATAACTGTGAGGCCGTTGGGGAAATGGCGCACTGTTGGAGCGTTCAGGGGCGATCGGGCGGAGGTTTTGAGCAGGGTTGATGTCATTAGGGTTTTAAATTTATTTGTTCTCTATATCTTAAATGGTCTTTAACGAAGGCATCGAGGATTCGGCATCCGCCAAGCAGGCTATAAAAACTGCGATCGGGTACAACTGTTTTTTTTTTGACATTATTAAAAATGGAAAATCCCAAATTGCATCAAAATTTAATATTTCGACAGCCTGCTTGGCAGCGATTCGCCCGATCGACCTCCGGGAAAATCGGCTTAATTTTGACTGTAGCGCTGATTTTCTCGGCACTGTTAGCTCCCCTACTTTCCCCCTACAATCCGGCGGTCGATCGCGATTATTTATCCCGATTAGTGGCTCCTAGCGCCCAGCATTGGTTCGGCACCGACAGTTTGGGGCGAGATTTGTTGGTGCGAGTGTGGCACGGATTGGGGATATCTTTGGTCGTCAGCTTAGTTTCTGTGGCTGCGGGATTGTTTGTGGGAGGGCTGTTGGGACTCTTCGCCGGATATTTTCGCGGATGGGCCCAAGTGGCGATCGGCACTTTGGCGGATATTTTGCTAGCTTTTCCTTCGATCTTACTGGCGATCGCCGTTGTCACCGTCACCGGGCCGAGCCTGCAAAGCGTAATTATCGCCGTCAGCCTCGTGCAAATTCCCATTTACATCCGCCTCACGCGCAGCATGGTGCTATCGCTGCGCGAACAAGAATTTGTCTTAGCAGTCAAAGCCTTGGGCGCTGGCGACTTACGGATTATTTTTCGCCACATTTTGCCGGGAAGTCTCCCGCCGTTAGTTGTACAAGCAACTCTTTCGACTGGTACAGCCACGCTAGAAGCCGCCGGTTTAGGTTTTCTCGGTTTGGGCGCGCAGCCGCCAGCCCCGGAGTTGGGGACAATGCTTTCCGATGCTTTTAAAGGCGGATATGCTCTTTCATCTCCTTGGACTATTTTGTTTCCAGGTTTGCTGATTACCTTGATAGTTCTCGGTTTCAACCTTTTAGGCGACGGGCTGCGAGACGTTTTAGACCCCAGGGGGAATTAGAAGGGAGAGTGGGAGATTGGGAGAGGGGAGAGGG
>NZ_CAWPRX010000098.1:0-10398 GCF_963890365.1 Tychonema sp. LEGE 07196
CTCCCAACCCACCCAATCTCGCCCCCACTGGGAGGTGCCCCCTATGTGCTTTGGTGTTGAATTTTAATTCGTTGTAGTACAACCATTTGTTATTCACACGCCAACCTATTCGATCGCCAAAAGCGTCCCAAATTTCCCGATCGTATTCTCTGCTTCCTCCCAGACTTTGATAGATGCGTTTCTGCACCGAAAAGCCGAAACGTCCGTTACTGTATTTTACCCAAAGTTGGTCAATAGTTCGTAAGTCTTCACAGGGGAATCGATCGATATCTTCAGCCCTCAGCCAGCCATCCCCCGCTCTCCCCGCTACTTCCAGCATTTTTATTGCCGTTTCCCCATCCGCCTCTTGCCATTTTCCGCTAGCCAACAGCCGATCGAGGTTGCGATAATCGACTCCTTTTGCTGAAATCAAATTTATACGTTGTGGCTGTGGCTGCGGGCTAGGAATCCTTGGCAAAACACCCCCTCTTTGCCCCCAATTACCAAGGGTAGGTTGTGGAAGCATAGCCAACCATTTTTGAACCGACTGAGGGCGCTTTGTCTCATCCATTTCCATCCCTTTCATAATTGCTCGATTCACCGCATCGCTAATATTAGGATTAATCTGAAACGGCGGCTTTAAAGGATCATTGAAAGCCCTCATAAATGCAGCAGTTGGTGGTGTACTCGTTAGCATATAGTATAGCGTTGCCGCCAGAGCATAAACATCTGTGTACTCAGCAAATCTGCCCATTTCCCCGTACTGTTCGGGAGGCGCAAAACCATGTGTTAATCCAAAAGTCATTTGTTGAGTGCGATCGGGAATAAAACCCCGCGCCAAACCAAAATCAATCAAAACTGCATCTTGATTGTCACGCACCATAAGGTTTTCTGGCTTGATATCCCGATGTAGCAAACCTTTTTCGTGAACTACTATTACCGCTTCTCCCACTTTGCGGATGTAGTTCAAAGCTTCGGTTTCTGACAGAATACCGCGCCTTTCCACCCATTTCCACAAATCTTCTCCTGCCACATATTCCATCGCAATGCAAGGCAAATTACCACGATCGAAATAGTTGTCTATTTGCACAATATTGGGATGCCTGCACACAGATAGCTTTACCGCCTCATCGCGGAATCTGTCCCGATACCGGGCGAAATTTGGATCTCTCAATAATTCATCTTTCAGCGTTTTGATGACAACCCGCTGCCTGTTTTGCGCCTTCTGCGCTAGGTAGGTGATGCCAAAGCCGCCCTCACCTAACTTGCGTTCAATGATATACCGATCGCCATTTAAGCGCTGCCCCGGTGTCCAAATCATTCCCCTCACCGCCAACCAATATTAATTTTTATCTCGGCCTAGCCTGTATTTTAACTGTATTTTCTAAGTGCGGTTTAATTCCACGGGCTCAACTTCAGTTCGCCTTCCCGGTGATGGTTGGCTTTTAGTTCGATCGCCCTTTTCCGACATAATTCGATCGACAAATTCGCCACAATCCCATTAAGAATCCTAAATCCCAAAACCTCTTTGCCCAAAGAGGTCATTTCTATGGCAACCTAAAAAACAGCAGACACAATTTTATAGACCTTCGTAACAAAACTCTACCAATCAACTATGCAAACTCTGCCGAATCCAACTAAAACCCCTAACCCTCAGCCGATTTTCGACACCAGCATCAAACGCCGCAAAACCCGTCCCGTCAAAGTCGGCAGCATCACCATCGGCGGAGGCAACCCAGTCGTCGTACAATCGATGATTAACGAAGACACCCTCGACATCGACGGTTCAGTCGCAGGAATTCGGCGCTTGCACGAGATTGGCTGCGAAATCGTCCGCGTTACCGTGCCCAGCATGGCCCACGCCAAAGCATTAGCCGAAATCAAGCAAAAATTGCAAGAAACCTACCAAGCCGTGCCCCTGGTTGCCGATGTCCACCACAACGGGATGAAAATTGCCCTGGAAGTCGCCAAACACGTAGACAAAGTGAGAATCAATCCCGGACTTTACGTGTTCGAGAAGCCGAAAGCCGACAGAACCGAATACACTGACGCGGAATTCGCGGAAATTGGCGCAAAAATCCGCGAAACCCTGGAACCTCTGGTGATTTCCCTGCGCGATCAAGGTAAAGCTTTGCGAATCGGTGTCAATCACGGTTCCCTCGCCGAACGGATGCTGTTTACCTACGGCGACACCCCCGAAGGCATGGTAGAATCCGCCCTAGAATTTATCAGAATTTGCGAATCCCTCGACTTCCGCAACATCGTGATTTCGCTGAAAGCCTCCCGCGCGCCGGTGATGGTGGCTGCTTACCGCTTGATGGCGCACCGGATGGACGAACTGGGCATGGATTACCCGCTGCATTTGGGCGTTACGGAAGCTGGCGATGGCGAATACGGCCGCATTAAATCCACGGCTGGTATCGCCCCGCTGTTGGCTGACGGCATCGGCGACACTATCCGCGTCTCCCTGACAGAGGCCCCGGAAAAGGAAATTCCCGTTTGCTACAGCATTCTGCAAGCCTTGGGATTGCGGAAAACGATGGTTGAGTATGTGGCTTGTCCTTCCTGCGGCCGCACTTTGTTTAATTTAGAGGAAGTCTTGCACAAAGTGAGGGAGGCGACGAAGCATCTCACGGGTTTGGATATAGCAGTAATGGGCTGTATTGTCAATGGCCCGGGAGAAATGGCTGATGCTGACTACGGCTATGTCGGGAAGCAACCGGGTTATATTTCTCTGTACCGCGGCCGGGATGAGATTAAGAAGGTTCCTGAGTCTCAGGGTGTGGCAGAATTGATTGATTTGATTAAGTCGGACGATCGCTGGGTTGAACCTGAGTAAGCCTTACTGGATTTAATTTTGAGGTTTGGGGCGGGTTCAAAGCAAAGGGTGTCAACAATCGCCTGAAACCGTTGAAAAATCTCGCTTTGTATCCGAGGCCCGATCCCCCCTAGCCCCCCTTAAGAAGGGGGGGACAAGAGTATTCAAAGTCCCCCTTTTTAAGGGGGATTTAGGGGGATCTAGACTTTGGTACAACGCCGAAATACCAAGGATTCTAGGCGTTGACAAATCAACTTCCTAAACCTGCGTCCCTATTCAGGCGCGGCAGCCTCCGCTTCGGGAATACAACTCGGCAAAGTTGAATAAATATGTATCCAAAATCCGACCAAGCCTTGCCTGTGTTAGATTGGGCGTGATTATTCTGAAATCTTTTGCTCCGGCGCGTCAGACAAATGGTTATAACAAAACGAGGGCTTATTCTAAGTGCTACAGCAGTTGCACTCACTGCTGTAACTCTTGTCAACACTGGTTGCAGTTCTAAATCTCTGGCTTCTTTTCGGGGAAGTCCTAAAGAATTGGTTGATGAAGTTTGGCAGATTATTGACAAAAGTTATGTTGATGGCACTTTTAACCAGGTTGACTGGAAAGCAGTGCGAAATGATTATTTGAAGCGGACTTATACCAGCGATGAGGAAGCTTATAAGGCAATTCGGGAAATGCTGAAGAAGCTGGACGATCCTTATACGCGGTTTATGGATCCTCAAGAGTTCAAAAATATGCAGGTGGAAACTTCTGGGGAATTGACAGGAGTTGGGATTCAGTTGACTCAAGATGAGAAAACTAAAAAGTTGGTGGTGATTTCGCCAATCGAGGATACCCCTGCTTTTACTGCTGGTATTCTGGCAAAAGATATCATTACTAAGATTGACGGCAAAACCACTGAAGGTATGGATACGAATCAAGCGGTAACTTTGATTCGGGGCCCGGTAAATAGTAATGTGACTCTGACTATCTTGCGGGACAAAAAGGAAATTGATTTTAAGCTCAAGCGCGCTAAAATTGAAATTCATCCGGTGCGACATTCGGTGCAGAAAAGCCCGATCGGCGAAATCGGCTACATTCGCTTAAATCAGTTTAGTGCGAATGCTGCATCGGAAATGCGATCGGCAATGAAGGATTTGGAACAGAAAAAGGTGACAGGCTATATCCTAGACTTGCGTTCCAATCCGGGCGGGTTGCTGTACGGAAGTATTGAAATTGCTCGGATGTGGCTCAAGGAAGGTACGATCGTTTCGACGGTCGATCGAGTCGGGGAGGCCGACAGACAAACTGCAAACAAGGGAGAGATTACTGATAAACCCTTGGTTGTACTCGTAGACGGCGGTTCAGCCAGTGCTAGCGAGATTCTATCCGGTGCTTTGCAAGACAACAAACGCGCGGTTTTGGTGGGTACAAAGACTTTTGGTAAGGGTTTGGTGCAGTCGGTACGCGGCGTGGGAAATGGTTCGGGTTTGGCGGTGACAATTGCCAAATATTTTACTCCCAACGGCACTGATATCAATCACATGGGAATTAAACCGGATTTTGTGATTGAACTCACCGACGCTCAAAAACAGGAGTTGAGGCGCGATCGCGATAAAATTGCTACGACGGCAGATCCGCAATACGCGAAGGCTTTAGAAGTTTTGACAAAAGAAGTTACTGGCAAAACAGGGAACAATAAGGCGGAGGCGAAACCGAATGCTGCGCCAGCTAAGCCGAATGCGGCGCAAGCAAAACCGAGCGCGGCACCGGCTAAATCCAAGTAGTTTTGAGTCACAAAAACTTCAGTAAAGAAGGACTAAAGTCCTCACTACGAACCAGGTTTGTAGTGAGGACTTTAGTCCTTCTTATCTTCAATCTAAAATCTAAAATCTAAAATCTAAAATTTGGTTGGTTGACATTTTCCCGCGCGAATTAAACCGATGCGTCGGGCGATGGCATCTTCGGCAGAATCGTAAGGGCCCCACTTGTCTATAATAGTAGGGTCTTGTTCTTCGATTTGGGCGATCCTCTGCGTTGGCGTAGCCCCCGTAGGGGCGGGCTCCGCCAACGGCAAAATCTCGCAATTACCGGCCAGACGTTTGACAATATAATATTTTAGTGTTGGTGTCATAGCTAAATTCGTCAGACAAAAGCTGGATACTAACGAAGCAATTCACTGATTGTATCAAATAGATATCCGCTTTCAACCGGGCAATTAATAAGAATTAAAAAAAACTAACACTTTCGGAAGATGCCAGAAAAATTATCTATTATCAAAATACAAGCATTTGTCCCAACAGTGCATCCAAATATTTCCAAAATACAAAAACCTACTCATCTATACAAAAAAAACAATGCAATTTGTCCCCAAAACAATCTCCGAAAATCAACCAGAAATCATCCCAATTAAAGAATCCCCGCCGCCAGAACTTGTGACTTTCGATGTCAGCGGGATGAAATGTGCAGGCTGCGCCAAAGCAGTTGAACGCCAACTCATGCAGCATTCAGGTGTAATTTCAGCTTGCGTTAACTTAGCAGTAGAAGTTGCAACGGTTGAGTGCCAACCGGGGGCTGTCGATGCAGAAGCTTTAGCAAAAAAGTTGACTGATAACGGATTTCCCTCTGTGTCTCGGTTAGGTGGAAATCAGCAAGAAGCCGAAGCGGCAACAGTTGAACGGCGGCGGCAAGAAATTCGACAGCAAATCAATCAATTGTCGATCGCCCTTATCCTCATTATTCTATCCGGTTTAGGTCACATACTCGGCACCAAAGCCCCAATTCTCAGCAACATCTGGTTTCACTGGGGACTCGCCACCCTCGCATTGCTGCTACCTGGCCGCCCGATTATCGTTGACGGCTGCCGCAGTTTGTGGCGAAACGCACCAAACATGAACACTTTAGTAGCTTTAGGCGCTGTCACAGCTTACACCGCTAGCAACGCGGCGCTGCTGTTTCCACGGATGGGATGGGAGTGCTTTTTTGACGAACCAGTGATGCTGCTGGGCTTTATTTTGTTGGGCAAAACTCTCGAA
This sequence comes from Tychonema sp. LEGE 07196, assembly GCF_963890365.1. Lineage (NCBI taxonomy): Bacteria > Bacillati > Cyanobacteriota > Cyanophyceae > Oscillatoriales > Microcoleaceae > Tychonema > Tychonema sp. LEGE 07196. Next base: position 5,815 of record NZ_CAWPRX010000098.1, read on the forward strand.
CAGCAAGCCAGACGGCGCGCTGCATCAGCTTTGCAAGCTTTAATTGCATTGCAGCCGGCAACAGCCCGCTTAGTTGATTTTAAACTGCCGATTTTAAATTTAGACTCGGAAGAATTGCCCCCAAACTCGACATCTCAACTCCACAATCCACAATACATTGAAATTCCAGCCGATCGCGTCCGAGTCGGAGAATGGCTGCAAGTTTTACCAGGGGAAAAAATTCCAGTAGACGGCGAAGTCTGCGAAGGTAAAACAACTGTAGATGAATCGATGTTGACTGGCGAATCGATGCCTGTTTTGAAACAACCAGGAGATACAGTCGCAGCGGGAACTATCAATCAATCCGGCGCAATTGTGATGCGCGCAACTCGCACCGGTCAAGAAACAACTGTAGCTCAAATGGTGGCTTTGGTGCAAGCTGCCCAAACTCGCAAAGCGCCGATTCAAAATTTAGCTGATACTGTCGCCGGATATTTTGTATACGGCGTAATGACGATATCGGCTTTAACTTTCCTATTTTGGTATTTTGCCGGAACTCATATTTGGCCTTCTGTGCTTTTAGGACACGATATGGGGCATGGGGCATCGGGCATGGGGTGTCGGGCATGGTAAACCAATTACCAATGACCAATTACCAATTGCCTATTATCCATTATCAATCTTCTGTGTTGTTAAGTCTGAAATTGGCGATCGCAGTTTTAGTTGTCGCTTGTCCTTGCGCTTTGGGACTTGCTACCCCAACTGCAATTTTAGTCGGTTCTGGTATCGGCGCGGAGCGCGGACTTTTAATTCGCGGTGGCGATGTTTTAGAACGGGTACATCAATTAGATACGGTGGTTTTTGACAAAACGGGTACTCTCACAACCGGCAATCTTACACTCACTGATTATTTGCCGATTTTCCAGAATTCGGATTGGGATTTGAACTCGGATATTAATGTGGGAAACAGCCAAGATGTTGCTTCCACAATTGCCACAATTGACTCAAAACTGCTGCAAATTGCCGCAGCGGTGGAAAGGGGCGCTTGTCATCCCATCGCCGCAGCGATTTTGCTGGAAGCGCAACAGCAAGGTTTGCCGCTGCTACCTGCTGAGGATTTCTACACGGAACCGGGATTGGGGGTTTCTGCTTTGGTTGAGGGGCGGCGGGTGTTCGCGGGGAATGCCGCGTGGATGAGCGAGCACGGCGTGGCTGTGGCTGCGGAATTTTTGGAGTCTTGCAAAGGCAAAACGGCGGTTTTCGTGGCTTCTGGGGGCGTTTTGCTGGGGGTAATCGGGCTAAAAGATACTCTGAGGCCGGATGCTAAGGCGGCGGTGGAACGTTTGCGGGAGATGGGATTGCGGGTGATGATGCTGACGGGGGATACGGAGGAGGCGGCGGCGGTGGCGCAGCAGCAGCTAGGTTTGGCGGCGGCTGATGTTTTGGCCCAAGTGCGACCGGATGGAAAGGCAAGGGCGATCGCCCGTTTGCAAGCTCAAGGCTGTAAAGTTGCTGTGGTGGGGGATGGCATCAATGATGCGCCTGCTTTGGCTCAAGCTGATGTCGGTATCGGTTTGCACTGCGGCACTGATGTGGCAGTTGAGACGGCTCAAATTGTGCTGATGCGAAATGCTTTGATGGATGTTGTTGAGTCGATCGACCTTGGTCGCGCTACTTTTAATAAGATTCGCCAAAATTTATTCTGGGCTTTTGTTTACAATACTTTGGGAATTCCAGTTGCAGCCGGTATCTTGCTACCTGCAACCGGAATTCTACTCACTCCTGCGGCGGCGGGTGCATTTATGGCCTTTAGTTCTGTTAGCGTTGTTACCAATTCTTTGTTGCTGCGCCGGAACTTTCGAGCTTAAATGTAGGGCTTGCAGATAAAAGTCCTCAGTCATCGGTCATTAGCCACAAACTAATGACTGATGACCTCATCCCAATACGGATACAAGCCCCTCACACCAGGAGTCGAGATCCAAGAAGTTTCGACGTTAGTTCGAGGCCCCAGATTCATCTGTGGAGTCAATCTAAAATCTAAAATCTAAAATCTAAAATCGACTGACTGACTGATGGCTACAGTGCCATACTTTCCAAGAGCCGCCAATTATTGTTTTTCATAATTGAATGACTGACTAGCTCGAACATTTGACGGCAGTGGTTATTGGTTTGCAGTGGTAGTTCCTCGTTTTTAATCACGAAGTTCATGCGAACCTCTGAGTCGCTGGCCGTGTTTTTTTCGATTAGGACTTCTGCTGTGACAAGTTTCGGAATCGAAACTTGACCGGGAATTTCGCGAGCCATGAGGGAATCTCCTGTATTGTAGATAATATCAAGATTGCATGACTCTAAAATTTCAATCAGAGACTGACGGAGACGGTCGATCGGAACGGCAACGATAAAAAAACCAGTATAGCGAGCCATAGAAAACTCCAGCCGTGAGGCATTTAGACTTTCTTATCATACAGAACCTAGAAGAGATCGACAGAACAATATGGATTTATTTTATTTAGATGGAAAGTTAGGCTCATGAAGGGTAAATTTATTGTGTTTGAGGGCGGCGAAGGTGCGGGTAAAACTACTCAAATGCAGCGGTTGATACATTGGCTGCAATCAAGTTGCTATTTGAAAGTCGGGTTGGTGGCTACTCGCGAACCGGGGGGGACTGAGCTCGGAAAGCAACTGCGACATTTATTGCTTAAACAAGATTCGGGAGAATTGGTATCGGAGATGGCAGAATTACTGATGTATGCGGCCGATCGCGCTCAGCACGTCGAAACTTTTCTGAAACCAGAGTTATCTAAGGGAACGATTGTCTTGTGCGATCGCTTTACTGACTCTACGATTGCTTATCAGGGCTACGGCCGCGGTCTTAAGTTAAATTTAATTAAGCAGTTGAATGAAATTGCCACGGGCGGCTTGCAAAGCGATCTGACTTTGTGGCTGGATATTGATGTGGAAGCGGGTTTGGCGAGGGTAAGGGCTCGGGGAGAGCGCGATCGGATGGAGCAAGCTGATTTTAACTTTCACCGCCTCGTGCAGCAAGGTTTTGGGGAGTTAGCCGAGGAACATAAATCTCGCATTGTTCGCATAAATGGCGATCGGTCTGAAGATGAAGTCGCCCAGGAAATCCAAACCATTGTGACTCGCAAGTTAGAAGCTTGGGGATATCTAAATAATCCCAATTCCGAAAAGTAAGCTGAGATACGTGGCCAGAAACCGGGTTTTTCTACCAAATATTTGCTAAAAATCCCCAATCTCGATAAAAAACTTGGTTTCTAAGTTCGTAGCTAACTAACCGTAGGGTGCGTCAGGGGGCAAAATTCTTGAATCGGTAGTTATCACATTCAGCCCCCCTGACGCACCCTACAATAACTAAAAAAAATATTCCATCCATTAAATCCGTTACATCCGTTACAGAATCCGTTGCCGAACTTCCCTCTTCCTTCTTCCCTCTTCCTTCTTCCTTCTTCCTTCACAAACATGGATTATTTCACATCATTAATCGGACAAAATGGAGCCGTAGAATTACTAACCCAAGCAGTCGATCGCAACCGAATTGCTCCCGGTTATTTATTTGTAGGTTCTAACGGTATCGGCAAAAGTTTAGCCGCTCAGTGTTTCATCGAGCTTTTATTCTCAGTCAATCTTCCCGAAAAACAATCGCTCAGCTCCCTGCAAAATCGCGTGCGGCAGCGAAATCATCCAGACTTGCTCTGGGTAGAACCAACTTACATCAATCAAGGCAAACGGCTTTCGGCAAAGGAAGCAGAAGAAGCAGGTTTAAAGCGGAAAGCACCGCCCCAAATCCGCTTAGAACAAATTAGAGAAATTAGTGATTTTTTGAGCAGACCGCCTCTAGAAGCTGGGCGTTCAGTTGTAGTTTTGCAGCAAGCAGAAACAATGGGCGAGGGAGCCGCTAACGGCTTGTTAAAAACCTTGGAAGAACCGGGAAAAGCAGCCTTAATTTTAATTGCTCCCACTGTGGATGTTTTGCTGCCGACTTTGATTTCTCGCTGTCAAAAAATCCAGTTTTCGCGGCTGAATTCCGAAGCAATGGCACAAGTTTTGCAGCAAGCCGGATTCGCGGAGATTTTATCCCATCCCGAGGTAATGGGGATGGCTCAGGGAAGCCCTGGCGAGGCAATTGCTATTTGGCAGCAACTGCAATCAATCCCCGATGATTTCCTACAAAAGGTGAAACAGTTGCCTCAAAATCTGCGGTGTGCTTTGGAATTAGCCAAGGAAATTGATAAAACTTTGGATACTGAATCTCAGTTGTGGTTGATCGATTATTTACAGCATTGTTATTGGCAGCAATTTTTGACCGGGGGAATTGCTCGATCGCCCTTAGAGCCCTTAGAAAAAGCGCGACAATATTTGCTAAACTACGTACAGCCGCGATTAGTTTGGGAATGCACGCTTATGGGAATTTGTCAATCCCTTTGAAATTTTAGATTTGAGATTTACTTCACAGACTGGGGGGGTGACAAAGAGGTCTACGAGATAGACTGTATAAGGGTTGCAGCCCGCATACCTTGTTGATAAAAGCGGCGTTTAGAAGGACTTAACTTCATTAACTGTTCCACATCGAAAGAATATTGT
>NZ_CAWPRX010000099.1:0-1723 GCF_963890365.1 Tychonema sp. LEGE 07196
GGCAAAGCCATTTCCTACAGGGCTACTGTCGTCGTCAAATCCTAACTGAAAACCTGAGTTATTGTCAGTGCTTAAGAATGTGTTTGGGTTGCAGCGGTTGGAGGGAAGGTCGTTGTTTGTCCAGGCTATATATTTGGAACCAGGAGTAAGGTCAGAGAGGTTAAAACGGTCTACTTCCAAACCGGAGGCGAGGCTGTCGGAGAACTTTTTAGAGGTTTGAGGACGAGTGAATGTGTTTGTCCATCCCCATGAGATTCCGTTGTAAATTGTGACTTCTTGGTTTGGTCTGAGATAAGCTAGATAAAGTTCAAAATTCCAGTCATGATTATAGATATAACTTGGGTTGGAATTTGTCCCTAAAACGTAAGGCACGTCTAGAAAAGAGTATGATGGTAGATTTGTTTGAGGATTAAACCTACCCAGATAATCAGCCGCTAGATAGAAAGGAGTATTAGAGGATAGATTATCGATTAGATTAAAAGACGTAGCTGTCATCCCATAAGCAGATACAGGCTGTCCGCCCGTATTAACATTTACCCTTTGAATCTAATAAGTTTGACCAAATTTTGGTTCATCATTCGGGTCGGCTTCATAATCTATCCAAATACTAGCTCCAAGGCCCATTTGTTTTCCACTAGGAGGAATACCAAGTTCAGGAAAAATAGACATTTCCTTACCACACTGAGTTATAGGAGCGCAGGGATAGTAAGAAATCACATTAAAAGCCCCTCCTAAGTTACCACCTTGTTTAAATTTCCAACCTTGCTGCTGATAAGGTCTTAACAAATCCAGAAGTGCATCGCTTCCACCTCGTTTTATTTCTTTGATATCTTTTGTTGTAACAGTAATTTTACCGCTGTCGCCAGTGTCGGGAATTGTCACATAGGTTTCCTGAGAAGAACTTGCTGTTGTACCTCTAAGCTGGAATGCAAATACAGGCTCTGTAATTAGAGCTATCGGAACCATTGATGCGAACCAAACTTTAGGTAGAAGTAGAAATTGCATTTTTATAAATCCTCCACATATTAAAAAAAAAGAAAAATTTTATTTGTGATGCGATTGCGGCAATTATTAAGCAAAATAGGTTAGGGTAGTACAAAGCTAAACTGTGTCCACGGACTAGATAAATTACCTGTCAACACTCCCATCAATTGCTTGCGTTCTGCCTTTTCACGATCCCGATACCATCTCTGGGCCTCAGCATTGGTGTAGGTAAACCGAACCTTAGAAATACCCGGTTTGAATCCTCTAAAAAACCAGAGATTACTATATTTGTCAGGTATTTGAAGGTAAATATTTTGAGCGCCCCAATAAAATTTCCCCTCCCAGAAAAGGTTAAGGCTTTCTCCCGCTCTAACTAATGGAAAATCTGATTCAGTCCGAAATACCAGACTAACTTGAATTTTACCTGCATAAAAATTTTCACCATCCACCGCCATAAATTCAGGTGTCAAAGAATCCAAAGAAACGCGAAAGGCTGTTAGGGTATTGTTAGTAATACGAACTCCAAATTGTATAGGAGTATAATTACTAGGTTCATTTTGGGGAATTGTCAATACTCTTTCCGGGACTAGAGTTTCAAGCTTAATACTACTATCAGAGGGCGTTGTCGCTCCTGCGGACCTATGGCTCAGTGCCATTACACCCAAAAGGATTAAAGCCAATAAAAATAAGCCCAAATGCTTCATCACATCAATCAGCTTTGCTTTCTTAAAGTGACTCA
>NZ_CAWPRX010000100.1:0-10201 GCF_963890365.1 Tychonema sp. LEGE 07196
AAAGGGAATTTGAGCAGTCTCAGTCTCAATTACATCAGACTCAAAGGGAATTTGAGCAGTCTCAGTCTCAATTACATCAGACTCAAAGGGAATTTGAGCAGTCTCAGTCTCAATTACATCAGACTCAAGGGGATTTGTCTACAAACAAGTCAGTGTTGCACAAGACAACCAGAGAATTAAAGCAGTCCCAATCTCTTCTTTATCAGACTCAAGAAGAATTGGAGCAATCTCAGGCACAACTGCATCAGACTGAGATAGCGCTGCAACAGTCTCAGACGCAACTGTATGAAATTCAAAGGGAATGGGAGCAATCTCAGATACAACTGCGTCAGACTGAAGAGGAAATGGAGCGATCGCGATTGCAGCAAGCTATAGCCGATCGGAAAAATGAACCTCTGGAGATACAGTATCCAGTTTTAGTGTGCGAAGCTTGGTATGCTTATCAAAATGGTGATTTGCTTAAAATGAGAGAGTCATTACAGGAATCTTTGAAATGCACGCAGTTGTCACGAACAGAAACAGTCAATAATTGGTTAGAGAGTTTTAGCAATTTTGGTTCAGAAAAAGGACAGCAACTCGATACCTATTCTCTGACAAATTCCGAAGAATGGAAACAATTGATGCGTCAGGTATTGGCAGCTAAGCCAATGTCATTGGCAAGCGGAAAAGGCAAAGGTTCTAGCTAGCTATCGTTAAAGAGATAAAAGCAATGCAGCAAATCCAGACAGAACGGACGCAAACTGAGGCTATCGTGCATCAGACTCATGGGCAACCGAGACAAGCGAGTGACTTAATTCTTTTGGTCTCAACGCTTGCAGCTCAATTGCACCAGACTCGCGAAGAATTACACGAAGCTCACGAGTTACTGCACTTGATGCGGGAGAAAGTGAAGCAATTGGAACCATTAAATGTTTTACTGTACGAGACTCAGAGAGAATTGGAGCGAACGCAAGCTGCGACCCAACAGCTTCACGAAGAAAAAGAGTGGCTGGAATCTAAGCACCAAGCTTTGAGACAGACTGCACAGCAATTGCAAAATGAATTGAAGCTAGTACAGACTCAGGCACATCAAACTCAGAATGTTCCCCTGAAGTAGATGTGCTATGTTAACCGCGTTTTGCTTTCATGGCAATCCGCAGCCTGACCAATTATGAATTCTGCCTAATTGATTATGAACAAGGAAACACTAAACTCTTCTTTTGGTATTAATGTTGCAGGTTTTGTGAAAGGAGAGTTTGGTATCGGGGAAGGAATGCGTGCCAATCTTAGATCGCTTGAAGCTGCCAGGATTCCTTTTGCGATTAATAATTTTCACATAGATTGGCATCGCAACTTAGATGCAACCTATCAAGAACAAGACTTAGCAAAAGATAACCCCTATTCTGTCAATCTCGTAAATTTTAACCCTGACGGTATAGCTACATTTCTTGAATCTTGGGGTTCTCAATATTTAGAAAACCGATACAATATAGGATTTTGGGCATGGGAACTACCGAACTTTCCTCCTGAGTTACAGTTTGGTTTCAATTACTTTGATGAAATATGGACTTTTAGCAATCATGCCGTAGAAGCCATATCAGCAGTATCGCCTATTCCAGTTATCAAGGTAATGCCTAGCCTTGTTTTTCCTCCCGTCTCCTTGGGCAGAGAAGCCTTGGGATTACCGAAAGACAAATTTATTTTTCTCTTCATGTTCGACTCTCTCAGCACATTTGAGCGCAAAAATCCTCGGGCAGTTGTTGAAGCCTTTATTCAGGCTTTTGGTAAATCCAATGAAGATGTTTGTTTAGTAATTAAGTTTTCTAATTCACAACATTATCCCCGCCAGCGAGATGAATTTAAGGCACTGGCAGAGCAATATCCATCTGTTCACCTCATAGAAGGGCATTTGATGAGGGATGAGGTGAATGCCTTAATTTACAATTGCGACTGCTATGTATCGCTGCACCGCGCTGAAGGTTTTGGCTTGACAATGGCTGAAGCGATGTACTGGGGTAAGCCGACGATCGCGACTGCTTACTCGTCTAATATAGAATTTATGAATGTAGGTAATAGTTTTTTAGTCAAATACGATTTAGTGACTATTTCTGAAGATATCGGGCCTTATAAAAAGGGTAATATTTGGGCAGAGCCTGATATTGAACACGCAGCAGCACTGATGCACTACGTATTTCACAACTACCAGCCAGCAAAACTTGTAGGAGCAAGAGCTGCTCGTGAAACTCAGTCTTTATTGAGTCCGCAAGCTATTGGGAAAAAGATTAGAAATCGTTTGGAAAATATCATTGCAACCAAGATAAATAGCCAAGATGATTTACAGCGAAAACAAGATGACTTGCGGCGAGAAAGAGATGATTTGCGGCGAGAAAGAGATGGGCTGGAATGCCAAGCTCAAGCCTGGAAGAACACTGCACAAGCAGTTCAAATCGAAGTGGAGAAGGTGCAGTCTAAAATAAAAAAATCTGATGCAGAGATTGAGCATTTGAAATCTTTAATTGAACGAAAAGAAGCCTTGCGAGTCTAAATAAGGGAATGCAAAAATCATGCTAGGATACTCATAAACCTAGCATGATATGATTAATGTTTATGCGAGTGCACTTTTCGCCAGAAGAAATGCTCGCTAGCTGCTTTTAGCTAATTACAATATTTGCATTGTTTCTATTTGATTGATAAACGTCTTGGCTATGACTGCCCAATCAAACTTTTGTTCGACATATTGCCTAGCATTCTCTACACGTATACTCTTGATTATAATATTTTCATCTCTGAGACGCGCGATCGCTTCAGCAAACTGCTCGATCTCTGCAATGATACAGTGCTGTTGGTGTTCCAGCCCCAAACCCCTCGATCCAGTGGGAGTAGAAATCACCGGAATGCCTGCTGCCAGATAATCCAGCATTTTTAAATTCGTACCTCCCCCAGACAGCATAGGATTTAAAGCCACGTCAGCAATTCCCAAAATAGCACTTTTAGTTTCGTCGTCTACAAATCCCATTGCACTGACGTTTGGCGGCGCCAGGTGAGGTTCAGCACCTAAACCTACACTTCCCAAGGTTAGAAATTTAACATCAGGAAGCTGTCTGGCCATCTCAAACATACAGCGCACAGCATCTACATTGGGAGGATGCCCGCTGCCAGCAAAGACTGCTAAGAAATTTTGGGAAAACCCCAACTTTTCTTTTTTCAAGAGTCGCTGAGTCAATGGAACGTAGCTTACACTCTCTAAATCTCCACCGTTAGGAGCGAAAACAAATTTATTTATATCTACATTATATATTTCGCTCATGAGTTTGGCTTCTCCAGGAGAACACGCCATAATTAAGCTACTAACTTGACAGCATTCTTTCTCAACCTTGCGGGTTAATTCTAATAATTCCCTACCTCCTGAATTATCTGGAAGAATACCTTTTTTTAGTTCAAATTCTACATTGTGAGCTTCATACCAAATCGGCAGATCAGTCACTTCTTGAATAGCTGGAAGAAGATAAGGATGGGAAGCAACTACAAAATCTGAATTTTCTGTAGCCTCTCTTAAAGCCAACATATAATCTCGCGTCATATGATAAATTTTAGGCATTACCACATCGCCAATACCAAATGGTGTTCCTATCTCTCGTTGAATATTCTGCTCCGCTTCTTGATGCTGCATTGACCTAGGAATCCTCGTTTCCCAGAGCCCGGGAGAAATTTCACCTCTAAATACCCTATCGTTAACATCAGTCAAAGTAACTAACTCTATATCAAATTTGTTAGTTAAATGCCGATAAAAGTGAAATACGCGAAACTGCCCGCCGTATCTAGGGGGGAAAACGGGAAAAGGTGGAACTACAGTGATTTTTTTGCGCTTTTGTATCGTCTTGTGGCGTTGTATCGTTGTAGTTAAAGGTATTGGGGTAGTTACAGGAGATTGAACAGTTTCATCTAGCAATCGGGCAACTGTATTTGCCCATGTAATTTCTTGAACCTGCTTTTGACCAGCAAGCCCCATCTGCTTTGCTCGATCGCGATGTTCGCAGAGATAATCAATGCGTTCGGCGATCGCCTGCGGGTTTGGTGGAACTGAAAACCCTGTTTCTCCATGCCTGACAAACTCATTAGTCCCCCCCGAGTCAGTACCAGTAATTACAGGCTTACCGCTCATCATTGCCTCTACGGTAATCAGTCCGTAATCCTCATCGTAGGGAATGTAAAGAACAGCCAAAGCATCCGCGTAGAGATTTACCAACTCGCGATCGTTAACAAAACCAAGAAAAGTAATTCTTTTGTCATCACCCGCAATTTGTTTGAGACCTTCAAGCTCGCCACCAGTTCCAGCTATTTTAAACTGTATATTCGACTTGACATATCTCATAGCTTCAATCAAGTGAGCGATGCGTTTGCTGCCGTATTCCAAACGACTGGCAGTAAATAAATAATCATCTTTCCCGATCCGAAACCCTGTTTGAATTGGTGGCGGATAAACAACTTCTATCTGGCTGTTAACCGGAAAATAATCCGGGCGTTTTATGACATTATGTGATAACGAAGCATACTTCTTAATTGCAGTGGGAGCTAATGCTATACCATCTAAGAAATGAACTATTTGACGGGTGAGCGGCCCTGGATATTGAAAAGCATCTGCTGATATGTGTTCGATATTTGAACGAATTTTGTTCAGCCTTTCATAAAACTCTTTTAACGCAGTTCGAGCGTCTTGATTTCGATACATGAACTCCTGCAATGCACAAATTTCTGGATTGTTAGTAGTGTAGATTTTTGGATAAGTTGGTGGATACAAATCATATAAACCGCGTGATGTGTGGAACATATAGCAAATATGATGTTGATGGTTTACCATCCAAGCGGGATACTTGCAGGAAATAACCGCATCAAAGTGACTTAAATCTAGTTGGGAAAATCGCCAATAGTTATCCATTAAATCCCAGAAATTAATTTCTGGGCTAGGCAATTTTATTAAATCTGCCTGATGTGCAGTATGCTGATTGATGTGATGCAGCAGACCCCACCAAACATTTTCTGCACCCCCAATCCGAAATGGTATTCCACTGGGAGATACTATCGCTATTTTCATATTTATTTCCTGATTAATTTATTGTTTTTTCCGCGGTTACGTCCATCAACCAATCAGACACTACTTGATATTCAATATTTCCCAAACCTGCTTCTTCTAAGTAATGAGTCATTAAAGTTTTGGTAAATCCTGTCAAGTGCCAATCTCCCTCACAAGCTTGTGACCCGTATAAAAATTGAACCAACAGTTTCTGAGCTTCAACTGATTGATGTTTTTCCGACTTAAACAGCTCCAGTAAATCGATGAGACTGGTTGTTCTTATTTTTAGTATACCTCCCTGTTTCAACAAACGACCCCATCCTGTTAGGACGGGTTGTGTATCGCACCTAGGCATATGTTCTAGACAGTCCTGAGCAATGATTTCGTCATAGTAACCTGATGGCAACAAATCTAAATGTCGGATGTCCGCTACTAAGTCCGGCTTGCCAAAGTCGTGAAGGTCTACATTCAAATAACCCTGTTTAATATCCCAACCGCAGCCAAGATTTAAGCGTCGGGGGTATTTAGAGTAGTCAAATCCTTTTAACTTAAATTTCAATTCCTGCGCTTTAAACTCTGCTGATTCCCGAATAGTGGAGATTACCTGCTGGCGCGTACATTTTCTCTCAGTAAGTACGCTAAAGAAATGATGGTAGCCTTGCACGTCAGAATCTCTTAGCATATACGTGCGATAAACTGCTTGCACAAAATCTTGATGACTGAGGTGAGCAGTTTCTTGCAAAAATGTCGCGTCGTTTATTTTGCTTGGTTGAATAAAAGAGTCGTTCAAAATCGCAATATTCTCCTTGTCGCGGTGGTTATTTGTTGGCAAAAACACTTCGTCCTTCAGCGGTACTGGCTGATTATAATTTGCCTGGATGATTGCGGTACTCCTCTCATTTTCTGATTCACCTATTTGCTCATAATCTTGATTTGCTAGCTTGCGCCGCATCCAAAAACTACCGCCATGTTTATAGACTCGATCGAATTTTTCATCGGCTGACCATAAAGAAGATAAAATACTGGATAGTTCTGGATGCAAACTAGCATAATAAACTGGCAATACTATTTCGTAATCATTTAAGCCATTAGCTAATAAAGTACCTAACAGGTACTGCTCGTTATAATATCTTTCTTGCCAAGATTCTGGGTAGTCAAATGGCCAGAATATATCATGTATTTGCAGGTATACACCCGGATTCAGTCGCGGCATGATGTCAAGGAAGCAAATGGTGACATCAGAATTCATAAAACATCTATGAGAATTATCAATGAAGACAATATCGTTTTTCTGGAGATTCTCAAATATATTTAGATCGATTTCCTCTACAGGCTGACGAATCACCCGATCGCATATATCATCAATTTCAGATCTAGGATAAGGATCGATCGAGATAATCTGGGTCTTCAAATTATTGTCTCTAATCGCTCTTCTTGCAAACTTAGTCGAATTGCCCGAACCAACTTCTATGTAAATATTTGGTTTTAACTCAGCAATCAAACAATAGAGAGAAATGCTATCAAATGCTGGGAAGTATGGATTAATGTACAAAGGTTCCCTTGCATCTTCATTGCTATCTACATCTATATTTGCCAACTGATGAAAATACTTCGGAAAATTCTGCAAAACTCTCCGATACACTTCATCATTAGATTCCACCGCTTGACTAATATACTTATTAGGCTGGCTTTTGGTATAGCGCGGTTTGTTACTACTACTGGTGGGATATTCCAGCTCAATTTTAAACATTTTTTCTCCTTCAATTTCTAGGTTCTATTTCAGGTTATTATCCCTGATGATGTGAGAGCATGAGCATACTGTTCTGCATTGTTAAGTGGCTCAGCCGCACCGCTCTTTGTGATTAATGCTGCAAATTGTACATAGCACGATGGATCGACCTGTTTAGCATTTGTTATGCTATAAATTTTGATTTTCATGCCCTTTAGATTCTGGCATACTCGACTAAAAACATGATCGGGATCGTAAAATCGACCGTGACGGTTCCCCCATCCGTAGGCGCAATAAACTGTAGCATCATCGTCAAATTTGACTCGTTGCGGTATTGAAACAGCCGGATCGGTTTGAATTGCATATTCATCAAATAAATAGAATGGGGTAATACATACGGCACCACCCGGCTTAAGTATCCGCGACACTTCTTGAATAAAACCCTGATCTGAACCATTTTCAAAATGTTCAAATGAGCAGTGGAGCGCCATTTTAGTTGCAAACCCATCCGCTACTGGCATATTCGCTGCGTCTCCTCCGATTTTATTGCCATTCAATCCATGAGGGTAATCAAGGTCTTGCAAATATGCTTTCACACCAAACAGGCGATGATAAATTTCTGGTGTGGGGCTGTGCTGGCTAGCAATATCGATGTAGATGTCTTTGTCGTTAAGTTGTAAAAGTTTGGCTGCTATGTAGTGTTCTAGAGTTTTTTCCGGTAGATTAAAAGAGTAATAGTCAGGGAAGTCCTGTACATATCGTGCATTCTGAAAGTATTGGCGATACTCTTGCACGTCCACTTCATAATTTTCTACATCAATTCCTAGATTAACAAGACCCTGAAATACTTTTTCTTGCGAATCAGGGTTGTGGATGACACCACCTTGTTTTTGGGGATTAGGTATTTCAGGATGATAGTAATTAAAATCAGATTTTGGCTTGGTTACTACTGCCATCGGCTTTTCAATATCAATTGGCTTCACTTCCCTAAAAATAGGATTTTTTTCTTCCTTTTTAGTTATGTTAAACTCTCTTTGAATCACTCTTTTTAAGGTTAAGTTTACCTGTGTTCCCGTCAATAATTCCTCTTCAGAAACCGCACATACTTGACCATACTCGTCTATTTTTGTTATTCCAAACCCCATTGTTAATAAGTTATAAGCAAAAGACTTTGGATGAAATCCAGCATTTTGAATACGGGAGCTATTAAAGCTCATATAAATACTTGCATGGGGATTTTGATCTAGTAATTTCTGCATCCCATTGAAAATAATAGGAGTCACTCCTTGAGCTTCTATACTAATCGCATCTATTCTGGGTATCTCCACAAAAACTTCATCCAGTGAATATGTTTCAAATTCATTCAATCGATCGTTTATTGGCAAAGGAAAAGTATTTATGTTGGCGTAGACCTCTTGAATGGATACTTGGATTTTTGTTTTTGCTTCTTCTGCTACAACATGAAGCACCGTGATTTTTTGTTGATTGTGCTTGATTTTTAGTTCTTTTTTGAAGCCAGCGTATTCAAAAAGGCGATTCTGTATTTCTCCAACGGTAAGTATGTCTGACATAATTTTACAATGGTAAGTTTTTAAATTCAATACTATGAAAAAAGACTAGCATTTTTTTTTCGATCATTTGGTCAAGTTGATTTAGATGTATTTGCCCTAATGGTGGCTAAGTTATTCTGATCAAACTCATAGATTTTTGACCTCAAGTTCAATGGCACGGCGATAAGCCTGACTTGCCTCATCTACTTTACTTGTTTTAGCTAAGGCATCTCCTAAATTGTTATGTGTTGCAGAGCAATCTGGGTTTAATTTTATAGCTTTGCGGTAGGCAGCGATCGCCTCATCCAGATTTCCTTGGGTCATAAAAGCTGCACCCATCTGCTGATAAGACGAACTAGAATCGGGGTTGAGTTGAATAGCCCTGCGGTAAGAAGCGATTGCATTTGCCCACTGCCCTTGCTTTGCTAGAGCTTCGCCTAAGTAGTGATGAGCTTCCCAGGAATCGGTATTTATCTCAATAACCTGACGAAAAGAGGTGATCGCTTGATCTAAATGATTTTGTTGTACCAGAGCTTTGCCTAATTGTAAATAGAGTACAGGGTCATCTGACTTAATCTCTAGCATTTTTTGGCGATCGCTCAGCACATTGTTCGGATTCAATTCTATTGCCTTGTAATAACAGTTCAACGCTTCATCTAAATCCGACTTAGCTTCTTTCGTGATAGGTTGGACGCGCGATCGCTGTCTGAGAGCATCTCCTAAATGCTGAAGTACCACATCCGAGTTAGGCGCAATTTCCAAAGCTTTCCGATAAGCAGAAATTGCATCATCCAACCGCCCAAGCTGATATAGGGCAAACCCCAAATGATCCTGAGCCTCCAGCGAGTTAGGTTCTATTTTAACAGACTTGCGGTAACTACCCACAGCTCTCTCCCACTTTTGCTGTGCTGCCAGCGCATCTCCTAAATGTTGGTATATTATAGCAGCATCAGGGACAAGCTCAAGCGTTTTATGGTAGGATTCGATCGCCTCATCCCAGCGCTGGACGATCGACAAAGTATGCCCCAAATAATGGTGGACGATCGCCGAACCCGGTTCCAAATCAGCCGCTTTCGAGTAAGATGCGATCGCCTCCTCCCATTGACCCTGTGCCGCTAAAGCCGTTCCCAATTTATAGTAAAGCCAATGGAAATCTGGTTTTAACTGAATCGCCTTTCGGTAATAACCCACGGCTTCTGCTAATTCATTCTTACCTTGCAAAGCCTCTGCCAACTTCAGGTACAAATCTCCCTCGCCCGGATTTAGCTCGATCGCCCTTCGCAAACAATCCATCCCTTCATCAACCCGTCCCAATCTTGCCAAAGCCTCCCACAAATTTTGGTGAGGCAAAGCCGATTCCGAGTCAAGCTCGATCGCCTTCCGCAAACAACTTACAGACTCATCCAATTGACCTTGCAAGCACAAAGCCTGACCCAAACTGTTATAAAACTCATAAAAATCTGGATAGAGATCCACAGCTTTGCGATACGCTGCCACTGCCTCATCAAGATTGCCCTGCTGTTGCAAAACCTCCCCGAAATTGTGCCAAGACCAAGCCGAATTCGGGTTGAGTTCGCAGGCCCTGCGGTAACTTTTCTCCGCCCCATCCCGCTGCCCCAATTTCGCCAAAACCTCACCCAAATTGTGGTGATACCAGGAAAAATCCGGGTTGAGTTCAGTACAGCGCTGGTAGGCGGCGGCGGCTTCCTCAAATTTATCGGACTGTTTCAGGAGGTTGCCTCTATGAAAATAATTAGAAGCTGTTTCTTCATGCACTTGTAACGAGTTATTCATAATTTTGTACCGTAGATTTCATTTTTTTTAGCTTGGTCGATCGGGGTCGATAAGCACCTTATACTAATGTCAACATTC
>NZ_CAWPRX010000101.1:0-10128 GCF_963890365.1 Tychonema sp. LEGE 07196
GGGTTCCGGGGCTTTGACGCAAGCCTTAGAGATTGCTGGATCTAAGAGTGTTTATGGGGCTTGGGCTGCGATCGGGATTGTGGCTGGAGTTGTGGCGCGGATGGTAGTGGGCGAAAGGTCGATCGCCACTGGGCGCGGGCTCTACACATTTATCCTGTTAGTCGCTACTTCCGGTTTCGGGCTGTGGCTGGGAAAGTGGCTGGTTGGTCGATCGCATTTTTTGAATTAATCATTCACTAGATTTTTGATTGTAGTATTCAGAAGCCAGTCGGTTTTCAAACAACCACTGTTTGCTTTCAGGGGAATCATCCAGCCAGCGATCGATCAATTCGGCCCATTTGACAGGCAAGCGCAACTCATGCCAGGTTGAGTGAGAAGCGACAGAAATATTGTGATAAAGCGCTGAATCCGAAACCAGGTTTTCGATACATTCGGCTAAAGCCTGAGAGTTCCCCGCCTCGAAAATCATGGAATTAACGCCATGCTTCAAGTGGGTTTTAAACATCGGGTGATCCGAAGCTACTATCGGTGTTCTAGTGCGTAAAGCGTGCTGAATTGTCAGGGGAAATCCTTCGGGATATTCGTGCCGGCTAGTAACTAACACGATATCGGATTCTCTCATTAAAGGTTCTAAAGTATCAGTTGGCACCATTCCCATAAATTCGACACAATCTTTAATTTCCAACTCTTCTACTCGCCGAGCAAAAAATTCTTCTTCGCCTTTACCTGCCATTTTTAAGTGAACTGATATATTCCGCTCCCTTAACTTTGGTACGGCTCTTAATATATCGCCAACCCCCTTACTTTGTACTAACGAACCAGCGTAAAATAGTTTTAATTTTTTGACATCCGCAGGAATTTCTTTCGGCGACAAAGAGCCGGGATTGGTATCTAAGAGAAAGTCCCAAGGAATTATTCGATCGGGTTTTATTCCAATTTCTTTGAACAATAAAGATGAAGTAATGCCGTAAGTCCCAACCCATTCTATTTGCTGGTTATTCAACAAATTGGCCAGGAAATAGTTGCGCCACTTATCGCGCCAACTTTTTGTTGAAATAGATTCGGCAAATACAGCGATGGTTCTAATTTGATTTTCAATTGCAAAATTAAAAATGTCGGGAATAATCGTCCGCATGACTAAATGAGTCGGATTTTGCTCGGCAATTAATTCGATCAATTTTTTGGAATCAACTTTGTAATTAAATCCGCAACCGATCGCCCGCACGCCGTTTTCTAGAACCAGATCGTTAAATTCTGGTGTCATGCAGCACATAACCGTTACTGACTCAGCCTCCGGTCGTTTTGCCATCTCAGTAACGGCATCAACAGAATATTTTTGAGCGTAGTATGTTTCGCTTCCCCCTTGGGCCAGATGCTGAAAGGTTTTTGCGTAATCGCCGGCATACTGAACTATGACTAAGCGCATTTTCCTACACTCTGGTTGTGTCGTATTTAATAGAACCTACGGTGCAAAAGATTTGTAATCTGGTTATGTTGACGGTTTGATATACCCCCAGAACCGCACTGTGAATTTTCTTTTGCCTCCGTCCTATTATAAAGAGTTTGGGCAACAGGCACATCAATAGATAGCAGTCGCAGTCGCTTTATATCGCGGGTTTCAGGCTAATTTTATCTTGATTTTTCTGAGAGGGTGTAGAAGTAGGATGCGGAAATTAATTCCGACTCAGTAAGCAAAAATAGTGTCCCCTGCAATTTGATGTCCGAAGTTGCTGCGATCGCTTGCGGCACTTACTTCGCAGATTGGAGGGGATGTCTGCTTTCTTTGCCTGTAAAAAATTCACAAACCTTGACCATCTTTGGTTTGAGGGCGCTCAGTAAGCCAAAGTTGCTAAAGTTTCTCGCAGATAGGATCGCACCTGTTGATCGATGCTGGCATTTTTCTGCTTGCTCTCAAAATTGAGTTCTAGCTGCCAGCGTTGAAATCCTGAACTTGCGCCGATCGCAGATTTGAGACTGCCCCAGATTTCAGAATCTTCGCACAGCTCGATCGGCTCTGCTGCTTGAGGTTGTTGTGCGATCGGTGAATAATTCGCCATATTGTTATACCTCTGTTTTAATCCCCTGTAGGGATTGAAAGCTTACCTTGACTTTCTCTATTATAGATTCTTCTCTGGAAATAGCCAACCTAAAATATCTATAATCTGTGATTTAAAATTAAATATTAAAATTATTAATAATCTCAATCAGAACAGAGCCATTACTTATTTTTTTTTACAGCATACATCTGTCGAAGGTAAAGTAGCTTAAATTACAATTATTTCGAGTTTAATTTTTCATTTCACTTTTCGATCGACTGTTGGGGTAGGGAGGTAACGCCGTTGGTGTCAGAAAGTTGTGGGTTGACAATACTGTCGGCTGGCGAATTCCCAATTGTCGGTGGCGGATTGCTTGACTCTCCGGGTGCAGCTTCTGCGACAGTTATCTCGCCCGCCAAAGTCGGCAAAAGTCGATCGACTTGCCAAAGTGCGATCGTAAAATCATGCTTAATTTTTTGTAAAAAATAAGGCTTTGTCGCTGTAAATTGAGATTCCGGCGTCAGCAAAACCGCCATCACACTAGCAGACACCTGCAAAAACAAATTGCTAGCTAAAAAAGCAGAACCGGCCAACAACAATCCAGCCCACCGCCAGGAAGGAGGAAACGGAGCCACGCCAGCAGCGAGGGGAGCCAATCGGTAGAGATGCCACAAAATTATTGCCAACAAAACAGCGACAAAAAGAGCCACTCCTTTATTTAATTTAGTTTTAAATCGAGTCAGAATCTGCTGCTGCAAATCAGTTAACTTGTCCGGTTTCACAGCCACTACTAAAATACTAAAAATATAAAAAGGGCGGAACCACTGCATCCACAGCACCGGAACAATACCTGCGACAGCCACTAAAAACACTTCTAACCACACAGGAATCGCGGGAGAACCGACTGCGAGTCCCAGCAAACACAGTCCCAGGAAGATCGGCAGTGCAGCCGCCCCAGAAAGGTGAATCCACAAAAAAGGCTCTGACCAAAAAGAACGCACTTTAATTAATTATTGGTTATGAATTATGAGTTTTCAATTTTGAGTTTTTACAATCTTGGATGGACTCTTCCCCTGAAAATCTGTTGCGAGGAGTACATATCTAGCGGTCAAACCGAGGATTTTTAAAATCAATCCGGTTACTTTTTGTAAGTATTATTTGAGTGGCTGAATTTTAAATTTTAAGTTAAAAACCAAACTTGTGAGTGAATATTAGACTTCTTGGACTGATTCACCAACGTATTTTGAAATGAATCTGCGTTGATCTGTGTTTATCCCAATAGCATCTGCGGTCGATCGGCTCGCATTAAAGATTTATGCCATAAATCTAGTTTTGGAGTATTGAGTTGAATAGAATAGTTTCGAGCGATCGGCAATTTAGTTACCTGCACTCAAAACTTCTCTTCCAACTCAAAACTCACCACTCAAAACTATTGAGATAGAGTCCGGCGCTTAGTAACCATGCGGTAGGCTTCAATAATATCGCCTTCGGCCCAGTCGCTAAAGCCACTCAAGGAAATGCCGCATTCGTAGCCAGTATTGACTTCCTTAGCATCTTCCTTCATCCGCTTGAGCGAGTCGAGGATACCTTCGTAAACGATATTGTTGCCCCGGCGTACCCGCACCTTACAGTTGCGGATGACCTTGCCTTCGAGTACGTAACAGCCAGCGACAGCCCCACGACCGATCGCAAAGACAGCGCGCACTTCCACCTTACCCAGAGGTTCTTCCACCAGTTCTGGTTCCAGCAGACCTTCCATCGCCCCTTGAATATCATCCAAGAGGTTATAGATGATGCTGTATTCCCGCACGTCTACGCCCGCTTGGTCGGCCGCTTGGCGAGCGCCGGTGGCGAGAGTAGTATTGAACCCGATAATTACAGCATTACTGGCTGCAGCGAGGTCAATATCCGTTTCTGTGATTTCGCCAGGAGCAGACAGCAACAGTCGGAGTTGAACTTCTTTTTGAGGAAGTTCAGTCAGAGAGCCGACAATTGCTTCGAGGGAGCCTTGGACATCTGCCTTCAAGATCAAGTTGAGTTCCTTGAGAACGCCTTCCTTAGCTTGTTGAGAGAAGCCGCTGAGGCTGATCCGGCCACCTTGGAGCAGGCGAGAATCTCGTTGGAAGGTAGCTCTTCCGCTGGCGATCGCCGCTGCTTCTTTTTCGTTTCCGAAGACATCAAACTCATCTCCGGCGCGAGGTACATCCCGCAGCCCCAGCACTTCCACCGCGAAGGATGGACTTGCTTGGTCTACGCGATCGCCCCGGTCATCGATCATTGCCCGCACCTTACCCAAAGCCGAGCCTGCGACCACAATATCGCCCACTCGCAGAGTGCCGTTCTGCACCAGCAGGGTTGCCACAGGCCCCCTTGCCTTATCGAGGTGAGCTTCAATCACAGTACCCTTAGCCGGTCGGTTCGGGTTAGCGTTGAGGTCTTCCATTTCTGCCACTGTCAGAATCATTTCCAACAGGGTATCCAGGTTTTCTCCCTTAATCGCGCTGACGGGAACCATTGTAATATCGCCGCCCCAGTCATCTGCGACCAAGCCGTACTCAGTCAGCTCTTGCTTCACCCGTTCCGGCTGAGCGCCCTCCTTGTCTACTTTATTAATAGCCACGACAATTGGCACTTTCGCCGCTTTCGCGTGACTGATCGCTTCAATTGTCTGAGGGCGCACGCCATCGTCGGCCGCCACCACCAAGATAGCGATGTCCGTAACCCGCGTTCCCCGAGCCCGCATTGCTGTAAAGGCTTCGTGACCGGGCGTATCCAAAAACACCACCTGCTGGCTCTTGCCTTCGTGTACCACATCTACGTGGTAAGCGCCGATGTGCTGGGTAATCCCCCCAGCTTCTCCCTGAGCCACCTTTGTTTTGCGGATCGAGTCGAGCAAGGTTGTTTTGCCGTGATCCACGTGACCCATAATCGTTACCACTGGCGGACGGCGCTCGAGGTATTCCAAATCTGCTTCATCGATCATCTCGATGACTTTGAGCGCTGGGGCTACTTTTTCGGGAGTTTCTACCTCTACACCCATTTCTTCGGCTACCGTTCTCACCGCTGAAATATCTAGGGTTTCGGTAATGTTGACCGCAATGCCTCTTGAGAACAACCGTTTAATAATTTCGGTTTCGGGAACAGCCAAAGTAACTGCTAGTTCTTGAACGGTCATCGGTCTGCTCAGCAGCAGCTTTTCTGGACGTTCTACCTTAGCTTCGGCTGTTTTGCCCCGGCTGCCGCGTCCCCCAGAAGAACCAGAAGAACTTTTATCGTGAGAAGGGCCCGGTCTTTTGTTTTTGCCGCTGCTTCCGGGTGCGCCCGGAGTTGGTGTTGACTTTGGTGCTGCTTGTCCCTTTGGTTTAGCTGGGCGGGCTAGGGACAGGCTGACGGTGACTGGCGCTGGCATATCCAAGCCATTTTCTAAGTCATCGTCATCCTCGTCTATCGGTTTGAGGCGAGAACGTGCCTGCTTGACCTTTTTGGCAGCTTTGGCAGCATCTGAGTTTTCGTCATCATCTTCTTCCCAAATGACCGATGTCTTTTTGGCAGGACGCGGAAGTGTCGGCTTGGGAAGCAGAAGAGTATCCAGCAACGGCGTATCTTCTTCATTCTCATCAGTGTCATCCCCTGCGGCTCCGGTGTCACCACCTCGGCTTCGGAGCCCTCCTGCTGACGTTACGGGCGCTAGGCTTCGGCGCGGGCCACCGGGCTGCGGTCGATCGGCAAGTGCAGTTTTAACAGGGCCGCCAGCGCTAGGGCGAGGTCTTTGGGCATCGCTACCTCCCGGTGCGGGTCTGCTGGGGCGGCTCGGTCTGGCCGGCGCTTCCAGATTTTCTGTCTGTTGTGATTGCTCTTGCTCGGTTCTGGCAAGTTTTAGTACCGGCTTGTTTCCCAGACTTTGTGGGGTGCGCGTTGCCGACTCCGCCGTCGCTCTGACTGGTGGCGACGTGAGTTTTGCCCCCGGTGCTGGTGGGGGGGTGGCTGGCTGGCGCGGGCTGCGATCGGGTGCCTTGGACGACGGCGGTTGAGCTGTCGCAGGTGCCGCAGGTGCTTGATCCAGGGCCGTTGTTTCCGGGGCGATCGCACCTACTGTTTCCGAAGCTGTTTCTGAATCTGTTTCCGAAGTTGCTCCCGAGCCAGAGACATTTGGCTTCGACAGCACCGGTCGATTGATATTTGGTTTAGCGGGGGGCTGGAGTTGCCCGGCGGCAGGCGATTTGGGAGGAGTTGCCACGGTAGCACCAGGCTCGTTTTTTTGCTCCTCGTTGCCCGCCTGCTGGGAGGAATCACCAGCCGGCCGTACTTTTGGACTGCGTATTTCTAAAATTTGCTGCTTTTTTTGTTGGTCGTTAGGGTGAGGGCCAGACTCTTTTGATGGCGCTGCTGCTCTTTCGGTAGGAGCTGGCTTGCCGGGGGAAGAGTGGCTGCTGGCTACGTATTTTTCCGCCGTTTTGCGAATTCGTTCTGCTTCTGATTCTGTAATTGTGCTGCTGTGGCTCTTGACTGAAATATTGAGCCGCTCGCAAACTGCCAAGATGTCTTTATTATCCAAATTTAGTTCCCGTGATAATTCGTAAATTCTTACTTTGCCGTTGTTCATCCACTCTGCCCTCTTTTGTGCCAACCAGTTTTTACATTTTGATTCTTTGTTCTAATGACGACATCATTCGCTGTGATTGATTCAGTGTCAGGAATCGGGGTTTTGGTACTCAGCGAGGTAATTTTATCTAAAAGATGCAGCTCGCTGAAGTCTGCCTTGAGATAATTTTCAAGTTTTTTTGGGAAAGTGGCAACTGTCGAAGTCTGATTTTTTTTTGGCAACTGCCACTTTTTCAAGCTTCTAAGTTAGCTTTTCCACCTTGAGGATACCTCTGCTAGTACCCTACCCTTATCTAATCTGACACAAATCTTTCCAGACTGGTGGGCCGATCGGATTGAGGTTGTAGAGCTGGCGCTACCAGTAATTACTGGCGCGATGGCTGCTCGCGAGGGTTTATTATACAGTCGATACCGAACTCTTGTCGGTTTTTCGCCCGGTTGAACCCGAGTCAAATGTACAGTCAGATGTGTCTAAAAGCTGCCAAAGTGTTTGGTACAGTTCGTCAGACACAGGCGCTTTGAGCGATCGCCCAAGTCGATTTTTTTTCTGAGCTGCTTTCAGGCATTCGCTCGCCCGACAAAGGTAAGCGGAACGACCGAAGCCGCGATCTAATTGTACCTGATGAGAAGGATAGACCCTGACTACTCGCCAAAAAGCTTCCTTTGGAGCTATTTTTCGACAACTTGCACAACACCGGTAGTTCGGTTTCATCAAAGTGAGAAGGGGAGAGGGGGAGAAGAGGAGGGTAGTGTCCGAGGGGGACAAGTTCTCCTTGTCTCCCGTGCGAAAAAATCTTGGTCAAGAGCGCAGTTTTTAGACTGGGGCTGCGGTTTCGTCCGTTGCTGCCTTTTCTGCTGCCAATTCTGCGGATTCCGCCTCGCCGTCGAAGCCTGATGCTTCGTCTTCGTCTTCGTAGTAGTCTCCTGCTACTTCTTCTTCTTCCAGCCTGGTAGCTTCTGCTGCCAATTTGATGTCTTCGGCATCGCGATCGTACTTAGCAATATCTTTGATATCGATTTTCCAACCTGTCAGGCGGGCTGCGAGGCGGACGTTCTGACCTTCTTTGCCTATGGCAAGACTTAGTTGGTCTTCAGCGACCAAAATATGAGCTCGCCTGCCTTCTGGGGCAACCAAACGCACTTCATCTACTCTAGCAGGACTAAGAGCGTTAGCGATATAGGTGGCCGGATCTGGAGACCAGCGGATCACGTCTATTTTTTCGCCGCGCAATTCGTTGACTACTACCTGAATCCGCGATCCCCGCGCTCCGATGCAGGCTCCTACGGGGTCTACATCGCGATCGAGCGTATCAACTGCTATTTTAGTCCGAGGGCCGACGTGCCGGGATGGCGGATTTGCCTCCCTGGCTACGGCGACAATCCTCACCACCCCGTCTTCTATTTCTGGTACTTCGTTAGCAAACAGGTAAACCACCAAACCTGCATCTGCTCTAGAAACAAGTAACTGCGGCCCTCTCGTGGAGCCTTCGCCTACCTTTTTGAGATAAACCTTGAATGTAGCGTTGGCCCGGTAATTGTCATTGGGCAACTGTTCGCGCTTGGGGAGTTCGGCATCTACTTCCGGCTGACCGAAACTGCTGGTGACTGCTAAAATTACCGACTGTCTCTCAAACCTGATCACTCTTGCTTGAAGAACAGTTTCTTCTAAATCTTTAAACTCTTCTTGAATCATTTTGCGCTGTTGGTCGCGCAGTTTTTGAGCAAGAACTTGTTTGGTCTGAATAGCTGCCATGCGACCAAATTCTTTTTGATTTGGTGTGACGTCTACGAGTACGATGCTCCCCGGCTGAGCTTCTGTAGCTACTTCTTGCACTTCCAAAAGTGATATTTCGTGATCGGGATTTTCGACTTCTTCTACAATAGTTTTGTTTGCTAAAACGCGGAAACCTTCTTGTTCTGCGTCCAGTTCTACATCAAAATTATCGAAGTATTCTTCGCTGAAGTGGTCTAGTTTTTGGGTGCGGCGGTAGCGTTCGTATCCTTTGAGCAGGGCTTCTCGCAAGGCTGCTTGGACGGCGTGTTTGGGTAAATTTCGCTCTTTGCTAATACCTTCGACCATTTCTTTGAGTCCGGGCAGGGGAACCATTGACATATAAAACACTCCTTTTTTACTGTGACAATACGTAACTGGTAATCGCGAAAAGATAATTGGTGAGTTTTGATAGGAATGGATGGGTGATGATTTATGAGTTACCAAAATAGGGTTAGGTAAATTCGGTGTTGTCACAATTTATTGGTTGTGCCAACTCAACCCGCGGCTATCGATTTGATTCTTAAAAATTAACTCGCAGCGAAGCATTTTCAGCTTACTGCGAGGCAATCTAAAATCTCAAATCTGGCGGACACTCACAGGCACCGCCCCGAGAACCCAAAACTCAAAACTCAAAATTTACCTTTACTCCTCCTTTCCTTCGTCTAGTTCAACTCGCGCAATTTGAGGGCGGGGAACTTTAACCTGTCGCCCTTTTAGATTGAGATAAACCGCTGTTTCATCCCGACCTACCAGTAGTCCTTTCCACTCTTTGATTCGCGAGTCTGGTTCGGTGGCTTTGACTGTCACTGGGAAGCCTTTAAAGGTAATGAATTCTCGATCGCTGCTGAGCAATCGGGATATTCCCGGACTGGAAATCTCTAGCACGTAGGCGTCGGGGATGATGTCGGTTGCGTCTAACTCGGCTTCGAGGGCTGTGCTCATCCGCTGGCAGTCGGCTAAACCGGTGTCTTGCTGGAGGTTGCGGATGTCTACCCGCAAGACGGGAGGATTTTGGTTGGTGTGAAACACTGCTCCCACTACTTCCAATCCCAATGTTTCCGCAACGGGGGTAGCTAAGTCAATGATTTGTGGGATTAGGGGATGAGTCATATCGAATACTTAAGTTAAAACTCCTGAACTCGGAAACGGTAAGGAAAAATCAGTTATTGAGATTGCTTTGCTTCGATCCCATCCAAAAAACCGAGATCGGCTCCCAACTGCTGTCGGGGAGAGCCAAAAATTTTAGACTCAAGTTTTGGCTCCCAGATTAATCTGTGGAGTAAATCTCAAATCGAAAATGGAAAATCTCAAATCGACCGACCTGATTTTTGACCGCAATATCTGAGGGTTTTTACCCTCAAGTTGATTTGTGGAATGAAGAAAAAGACGTCAGATTTTCAAGCCCGAGGATGAGCTTGTGGGGTTTAAATTCTGCCTTCTACTTTCTGTTTTCTAGCCGACGGATGACTTTGTTGCGTCGCCCGCGGCCGGCAAGTCTTCAGCTTGCAGGTGTGATGCCCTAAGTTGTTTGGCTGCGACTAACGCAACAAAAAAAGTGGGCTTGACCCACTCCTAGGTGAAACAGTTTCTTCCAAGAAGTTTGAGGGCTGTCTCCGATCGAAGTTGACCTCAGTTTTCAGTTTAGCTCGATCGCCCGTCCGGTGACAAATCGATCGCGCCGGCGGAGTGTCGGAGGGGAGTGTCGGGGAGGGGGAG
>NZ_CAWPRX010000102.1:0-85540 GCF_963890365.1 Tychonema sp. LEGE 07196
GGGGATTCTTGTTCCCCCCTTTTTAAGAGGTGTGCCAGGGAGATCGTCTTAAATAAACCGTATTGAGTTATAAGTTGTGATATCAATTCCGGTTGCACTCTTTATGATGTCAACAGTCAACAGTTAACAGTTAACAGTTAACAGTCAACAGTCAACAGTCAACAGTCAACAGTTAACAGTCAACAGTCAACAGTTAACAGTCAACGCCTGAATTTACTATTCCGATGAAGACAGGATTTGATATGAAATGTAATTTGTCTTATTGGCGTTCAATATTGTCAGTCTCGATTTTACCTGTACTGGCGATCGCCCAGTCTTTGCTTTGGAATCAACCCGGAAGAGCGCAAGAGGCTTCGAGTGGGAGAACTTCTAGTTTTTCCTCCAATCCATTACACAATTTATTGCCCTCTTCCTTGTTCCTGAATCGTGAATTAACGGAGGTCAATTTGGCTCAATCTGTACCGCCAGTTGCCAGAATTAAACAAGGCCGCCAAGTGTCTCTCAACGGCCGGATTCTGCCCTTAGCTTGGACTGTGCAGCCAACAAACAGCACTTCGGCAAATGTCCGAATTTGGATTGCTGATGTTGGCTTGATGCAGAGTGCGGGAGTGGATTTGCTCAACACCGCCGACAGTACCAAACAACCGGTGCAGTGGTTTTCGGTATCTTTCACCGATGCTAAAAGTTTGACAGCCAGGGCAACAGGCCCGTATCGCTACTTAGATGTTACTGATTTTGCTAAACTTGCAGGCTGGCAGATATCTGCTGAGGGCAATGTTCTAAAAATTACTTCTCCAACTGCCAATATTACCGGCATTCGGCAAGCAGCGAGAGAATGGGGCGATCGCACAGTGCTCGATCTCGATCGCCCCGCCCCGTGGCAAGTCAACTTCGTCGATACACCGATCCCGTCCCCAACAACCCCACCGCGAGACACTCCCGACGACCCCACAAAGCCCGCTATCGGGCAGCAGACAGCGCCCCCAGCCCGAAACCTCGAAACACCAGACGACCCGACTAAACCCGCGCTCTCGCAGCCGCTAGCGCCCTCTGCACCGATCGCCCTTCAAGAATGGTCGATCGCCATCGATGCCAAGATCGATCGCACTTCGATCGATCGCGCTTTTGCAACCAGCAAACAAGTGCGATCGTTAAAAATCGAACCTGCGGGGAATCAAACCAAAGTCAAGGTACAAATTCCATTAGGTTGGCGGCCGCAAGTTTTCAGTTTAGGAAATCCCAATCGATTAGTAATCGACATTCGCCCGGATTCCCTAGTAGAAAAAAACATTCTTTGGGCTCCGGGCGTGCGGTGGCGGCAGCAATATCAAAATTTAGGAACCGCTCGTTTTCCCGTAGTTGGGTTAGAAATTAATCCCCGCCAATCCGGTGTCAAAATTAGACCGCTTTTGAGCAATCCGCCGACAGATCGAGGTACTGCACCTCTATTGCAAACAGCAGAACTTTCTGGAACTGCGGCTGCAATTAATGCCGGATTTTTCAATCGAATCAATCGATTAGCTTTAGGCGCGATTCGGCGGGAAAATAAATGGCTTTCCGGGCCAATTTTGAATCGGGGGGCGATCGCTTGGAACGATCGGGGCGAATTTGCGATCGACCGTTTGACTTTGCAAGAAACTTTGATAACTCCTGCAAATCAACGTTTGTCTGTTTCACAGTTAAATAGTGCCTACGTGACATCAGGAATCGGTCGCTACAATCTTGATTGGGGAAAAACTTATACTCCGTTTTCTGATAATGAAATAGTTGTGACAGTTGCGGGCGATAGAGTTGTCAGCCAATCTCCCGGTGGCGCGCCGGGAACAACAAATTTCCCGATTCCAGCAAACGGTTATGTTTTGGCTTTGCGTTCCAATTTTTCCCCTGCATCTCAATTAACTGCTGGCACTTTATTGCGTTTGGAAACTAACACAATTCCGGCAGATTTTAACCGTTTTCCTTACATTCTAGGAGGCGGGCCGGTGTTGGTACAAAACAGTCGAGTTGTTTTGGATGCTAAGGCGGAAGGGTTTAGCGATGCCTATGTTCGACAGACGGCGATTCGGAGTGCGATCGGGCGAACTGCTGCGGGGAATTTGCTGATTGTAGCGGTGCACAACCGCGCGGGCGGGGCGGGCCCAAATTTTGCGGAACTGGCGCAGATATTGCAGCAAATGGGTGCTGTGGAGGCTTTAAATTTGGATGGGGGAAGTTCGACGAGTTTGTATTTGGGAGGGAGTTTGCTCGATCGCCCGCCGTCTACTGCTGCGAGAGTCCACAATGCGATCGGCATTTTCATTCAACCTTAATTAGTTAATTGGCGGCATTAATTTGGGGCGTTAATTTGGGGTGTGAATTTTCGGCGTTAATTTGCAGAATTTGGGGCGGTTAGAAACCGCTACTACACAAACAAAGTCCACCTACGTGGACTGGGAAATGTGAATTTTCCAACCGGCATCGGCAGGTTTCGTCTGTGTAGGAGCGGTTTCCAACCGCCGGGGCATTTGCTGGGAAATGTGAATTTTCCAACCGGCATCGGCAGGTTTCGTCTGTGTAGGAGCGGTTTCCAACCGCCGGGGCATTTGCTGGGAAATGTGAATTTGTGGCATTAATTTGCGGCATTAATTTGGGGCATTTGCGATCGAATAAACCGGGTTTT
Organism: Tychonema sp. LEGE 07196; assembly: GCF_963890365.1. Taxonomy (NCBI): domain Bacteria; kingdom Bacillati; phylum Cyanobacteriota; class Cyanophyceae; order Oscillatoriales; family Microcoleaceae; genus Tychonema; species Tychonema sp. LEGE 07196. The sequence goes on from NZ_CAWPRX010000102.1 coordinate 2,660, forward strand.
TAGAGAATCTGTGACGCGAAATATTGTCATAAAAAACCCGGTTTATGAACCGCCGCCGTGCCAAGAAACCGGGTTTTACCGAGATTACAGGTTTTGAGGCGATATTTTTGCCAAAAACCCGGTTTCTCAAATTAAGCCAAAATCTACATGAGGTCATTAAATTCAATATGTCATAAAATTAAAAAATTGCCGATCGCAAAAAGCAGATTGCAGGCCGATTCAGTACGCACTCCCAACCGGAAATCAGGGCCTACAGGGGGCCCAAGCCTGCAGCAACCGAGTTGTCGCGCACCTGAATACCTGAAAAGTGCTGTAAGTTTGTACTCAGGACTTGAGTGCTGAAAGTTGAGTTAGGCAACAATTGAAAGCAAAAGAAAAATTATCCCATACCCCCTCTCTTCTTCCTTTGAGTGCCGATCGGCTGACAAAGGTTTAAAATCAATACAGTCCTCTGCTGCCTTGCTTTCAGCAAGATTTAAGCATAATTACCCTGCAACCTCAGAATAATCCTTGTGCCAGATAATTCCCAGAACCGCCCAGAGCTGGATCTGAAGACCATATTTCCATTCGAGCTAGATAACTTTCAGAGAGAGGCGATCGCCGCCCTCGATGCAGGTAAATCCGTTGTGGTGTGCGCTCCCACAGGCTCGGGGAAAACGTTAATCGGCGAATACGCCATCCATCAAGCACTTTTCCGGGGGCGGCGCGTGTTCTACACCACTCCCCTAAAAGCTCTCTCCAACCAAAAGCTGCGCGACTTCCGCAGGCAATTTGGAGACGACAGCGTAGGTTTGCTCACGGGCGACATCTCCGTCAATCGAGATGCGCCGATTTTGGTGATGACTACGGAAATATTTCGGAATATGCTCTACGGTACGCCGATCGGAGCAGTCGGCGCTTCCCTCACCGGAGTCGAAACCGTAGTGCTCGACGAATGTCACTACATGAACGATCGCCAGCGCGGTACAGTCTGGGAAGAATCGATCATTTACTGTTCCGGCGAAATTCAACTGCTCGCCCTCTCAGCCACCGTCGCCAATAGCGACCAACTCACAGACTGGATTAACAAAGTCCACGGGCCCACAGAGCTAGTCTACTCAGACTTTCGACCAGTACCCCTGCAATTCCACTTTGCCAATCAAAAAGGCATATTTCCCCTGCTAGACGAAACCGGCAAAAGAGCTAATCCGCGGTTAGTCCCCAAAAAGAAGCAGCAAAAAGCAGAAAGAGGCAGCATTCCCACTCCCAGTTTGACCGATGTTTTGTGCCGGTTGGACGATCGAGATATGCTACCAGCAATCTACTTCATCTTCAGCCGTCGCGGGTGCGACCAAGCAGTCGCAGAAGTCGGAAATTTATCCCTGGTTAACGAAGCCGAAACAGCCGAACTCAAACGCATCATTGACGATTTTTTACAGCGAAACCCAGAAGCAGAACGCTTCGGTCAAAAAGAAGCACTTTTAAAAGGCATCGCAGCCCACCACGCAGGCATTTTACCCGCTTGGAAAGGCTTAGTAGAAGAACTCTTTGGCAGAGGTTTGATTAAAGTCGTATTTGCCACCGAAACCCTCGCAGCCGGCATTAATATGCCCGCCCGCACCACAGTCATTTCCACCTTGTCCAAGCGCACCGACAAGGGACACCGACTGCTAAACGCTTCAGAATTCCTGCAAATGGCCGGTCGGGCCGGTCGCCGCGGGATGGACGAACTGGGGCACGTTGTCGCAGTTCAGACGCGCTTTGAAGGTGCAAAAGAAGCCTCTTATTTGGCAACAGCCAAAGCCGACCCCCTCGCCAGTCAGTTTACGCCCAGCTACGGCATGGTGCTGAATTTGCTGCAAACTCACACGATCGATGAAGCTCAAGAGTTAGTAGAGCGCAGTTTCGGTCAATACCTATCTACCTTGTACTTGCAGCCGCAGCAAGCAGAATTAGACCGACTCGAAACAGAATTGGCGGCGATCGACAAATCCCTGGCGGCCGGAGGTAATGTCTCTTACCTAGAAAAACAACTCGCCGATTACGAAAAATTGCAGGGAAGACTCAAAGAAGACAAACGTTTGCTCAAAATTTTATTGCAGCAAGCAGAAGAAGCGCGCATTAAGGAGATGTCCGTAGCCGTGTCTTTTGCAGTGCTCGGCACGGTTCTGAGTCTCAAAGGCAAGCACGTTCCGACAGCCAAACGATCGCACGCAACCCCGGTACCCGCCATCTTAGTTGCCAAAATCGCAGGTTCGGGCCAAGCACCAAACTTGGTGTGCTTGGGTAAAGACAACCGCTGGTACATCGTCGCCATTAGCGATGTCGCCACCCTCCACGCCCAACTACCTCGCTTGAGTGTCGCAGATACCTTGACCCCCCCGGCAGAACTGACTCTGAGACTCGGCCAGTGTCGCTTGGGAACCGAAGAAACCGTGGCAATTGCCCGATCGATCCCAGAATTGCCCCCACCGGAACCGAGCCCAGAGGCGATCGAGCAACTGCAGAAAATCGCAGCCCTAGAAGATCGACTAGAAATTCACCCAGTTCTAGAATGGGGCAATCCCGGTACTTTGCTCAAACGCCAGCGCCGCCGGGAAGAATTGAAAAAAGAAATCCGCAAAAGCGAACAAGACTTAGAAAAGCAGCGAGCTCGCTATTGGGAGCAATTTCTCAACTTAATTGACATCTTGCTAAACTTCGGCTGTTTGGAAAGAGTAATTTCGGCAGATGGAAACCGAGACGACTCCTCCGACAGATTAGTACCCACAGTTTTGGGCCAAGCCTGTGCCGCCATTCGCGGTGATAACGAACTGTGGCTGGGTTTGTCCCTGATGTCTTCAGAATTTGACGAACTCGACCCCCACCACCTCGCTGCTGCTTGCGCGGCCTTGGTTACAGAAGTTTCCAGGCCCGACAGTTGGACTCATTACTCGCTGTCGCCGGAAGTTTTAGCACCTTTGGACAACCTGCAAAAAGGCCTGCGCCGCCGATTGTTTCAAGTGCAGTACCGCCACGAAGCTGCGATCCCGATTTGGCTGGAACGGGATTTAGTGACTTTGGTGGAACAGTGGGCTCTGGGTGTGGAATGGCTGGAACTGATTAGTCATACGAGTTTGGATGAAGGAGATGTGGTGCGAATTTTGCGCCGGACTTTGGATTTCTTGTCTCAGATTCCTCATGTTCCTCACGTTTCGGATTCTTTGCGGAGGAATGCTTGTCGGGCGATGCAGTTGATCGATCGATTCCCGGTAAATGAAACTGCAATTCAGTAAAAAAGGTTTGTAGTGAGGACTTTAGTCGTGATTTTTGCGGACTAAAGTCCGAACGATCGAACCTTTTTTATTGCGGTTGTTCGATCGCACCCAATCTGAGTATCGGATAAAATTTGCGATCGAATGCGCTCTCATCCTGAGCGGGCGATCGTCTATTTTCCCGATCGCAGGTTGCACGACAGAAGAAAAAATTGTATGGTGCGGATCGATCGATCTAAATTGTTATAGAAATTTTATTAAGCGGTGTGGTGGGTAATTCTCGTGTCAATGCAACAGCTCAAAAAAACCGATCAAACGCCTGAAAACAACTCTCAGACTCAAAAAAATCGCCTTTTCACCTTCTTGCAAAGAGTCTTGATTGGAACCCTAGCGAGTACATTACTAAATACATTCATTCTATTTCCCTCACCCAGTTTCGCCGAAGTAGTTCTGGGCGTTGTTCGCAGTTCCGAAAATTCTCCTGACTGGGTGAAAATTACCACGCGCCTCTGGGAAAGCGGCATTGCTTACAAACCAATTAATCTCGAAGAAATCAAAAGTACGGCGGATTTAGCAGGCGTTAACGTCCTGTTTTTGCCCAACATAGAAACTTTGACCCCGGCGCAAATTAAAGTTTTAGAAGCTTGGGCATCCCAGGGCGGCCGCTTGATTGCTTCTGGCCCTGTAGGGCGCAGTTCCCCGGCTTTGGTGCGCCAATCTTTACGATCGCTCCTTGGGGCCTATTGGGCTTTTCCGTTAACCCAGCCGGCGGTACCACAACCGCGCGCGCGCTGTCGGGATCTCGCCTGCAATACTTCTAGCAATTGGATGCCGGCCCAACAACAAAACGGCTCAGTTCTAGGCGGTGTCCTGATTCCCGCCGACGCCAACAGTCAAACAGTCGCGACTTGGAAAAATAGTTCCGGTTCCTCGGCGGCGATCGCCACCGATCGCGCTACCTATCTCGGTTGGCGCTGGGGTACCGACGGTTCGTCAAATTTAGACAAAGCTTGGCTGCAGGCCTCGATCGCCCGCTGGGGAGGCACAACCAGTTCAGCCCCAACAGCGCCAACAGCCGCTGCTCTCCCACTTCCTTCTCCCCCCTCCAGAGTCCCAAGAAACACCGCCCCTGCGCCGCGCAGTACCCCGCTGAGCACACTTTCTCCTGCTCCCTCGCTTCCCGAACCAGTCCCCGCAAATTTTACAGACCCTTCAGATCAGTCAGCGCCGGCGGGTTTGGACGTGCAGGCAAATTCCAATCAGCCGATCGTCAGCATTGAAGCCTACTTGATGCGCCAAGAACTCACCAACCTCCTCGGTAGGTTTGAAAGCGCCCTGACAGCATCTAATTCCGGGAATACCGCCGTCAATCTCAGTGATCCTAACCCCGCTCAACTCGTGGCTGGAAGCAACAGTGCCGGCGGCCCGGCCGCCATTCGTCCGTCTGTGATACCAGGGACTAGGATGCGGGCGATCGCCAACGCGCGGGAGGTTTTGCAAAATTTTGACCAACTCCTGCAACAACAAAAATACGCCGAGGCCAGACAGCAGTGGGTGCAAGCGCGCCAGTTACTCTGGCAAAATTACCCGCAGGAAGGGCCGCGCGTCGGGGCGGAAATTCGGGCGGTTTGGCTCGATCGCGGTACGATCGTGGCCGCTCGATCTGAACAAGGTTTGGCTGCAGTGTTCGATCGGCTCGCCGCCGCCGGTATCAATACCGTTTTCTTTGAAACTGTGAATGCCGGATATCCAATTTATCCCAGTCAAGTTGCACCCCAACAAAACCCCCTCACAGTTGGCTGGGACCCGCTGGAATCTGCTGTTAAATTAGCCCACGAGCGAGGCCTGGAACTGCACGCTTGGGTTTGGATTTTTGCCACCGGAAATAAACGCCACAATGCTTTAATTGGTCAACCTAATACTTATCCAGGGCCGGTGCTTTCCGCTCATCCAACTTGGGCAAATATTGACAATAAAGGACGCATCCAAAATCCTAATGACGGTAAATTTTATATCGATCCAGCAAACCCAGAAGCGCGCAGTTATCTACTCCAAATTATCAACGAAATTGCCACCCGCTACAAAGTAGATGGAGTGCAGTTAGACTACATTCGCTATCCTTTTCAAAATGATAACGCGGGTTTTACCTACGGCTACGGTGCTGCGGCGAGGCAGCAATTCAAACAGTTGACTGGTACAGATCCGGTGAATATTTCCCCCAAGGACGGCAGTTTGTGGCGGCAGTGGGTTGAATTTAAAACTAATCAAATTAATAGTTTTGTCGCTGAAGTTTATCGGCTTTTGGGGTCGAATTCTCCCCGCACAATTCTGTCGGTGGCGGTGTTTCCTCACCCAGAAAGTCAGCGGATTTACAAAATTCAGCAAAATTGGGAAGTTTGGGCCCGTCAGGGTATTGTAGATTTGATTGTGCCCATGACTTATGCTTTGGATACTAACCGACTTCAGCGCGTTACGGAACCGTTGGCGAAGGAACAAATGCTCGGTTCGGCTTTGATTTCTCCGTCGGTTAAGTTGCTGACTCTCCCGCAAGTTGTGGCGATCGACCAAATTCAAGCTTTGCGCGATTTGCCGACGGGGGGCTATGCTATTTTTGCCGTGGAAAGTATCAGCAGCGCGATGCAGGGCTTTTTTAACCGCACTCAAGGGCGAGGAGTGCGTTCTACGAATGCTGCAGAACCGATTCCTTACCGGCAGCCGTTTGCAGCCGCGGCTTCGCGCTATACTGCTCTCAAGCAGGAATGGAGTTTTTTGTTGGCTAACAATCAGTTGCAGGTGTCGGAATCTGAACTGAAAGTTCTCCAAAGTCGATCGGATGAATTGGCGCAAGCTTTTAGCAAATTGGCGGCCAATCCTTCTAGTGAAAGTTTAGCGACGGCTAAAAGATTGTTGGCAAATTTTCAATCTCAGTTTCCATCTTTAATGCGGCTGCATTCTCGGGACAATAGCTATCAGGTACAAACTTGGCAAAATCGTTTGGAGAGTTTGGATATGCTGTTGCGTTACGGCGAAAGAACGGAGTTGAATCGCCGGTAAATACAGGTGTTTAGGGTGCGCGTACTGGTTAGCTACTGTTGGTTCAAACTCACATCCGAAACCATTCTCAAAAACAGGCATCCTGCCTGTTCCACAAAGAGTAAATTTTCTGGTGGGATAGGCCGGATATCTCGCCCATCAAAGCCTTATTGACAATTCTGCAATATATAGCAACCTTCTCGGTAGTTAGGACATTGATATAGCATTTCGCGCTCTCATATGAGGTGCTAGGAGTGGGCAGAGGGCATAGGGCATAGGGCATAGGGCATGGGGCTCTAACGTTGCGGAGGGATTGGGCATTGGGCATACTTCACCACTCTTGAGAACCGCTATACATTGCTGAAACCGATTGAAAGCACTAAATCTACCATATTAGTCTTCCGATAAGATGATCTCGATTTAGGTCGATCGCACAAAATTATCGGTATAAGTAGTTGCCAAAACAATCAGCACAAATACGCTATATTAGTTTAAATATATTGACTATACTATTGTCAATAGACTACCGCCTAAAAAAGCAAAAAGAAAACAAAAATCGCGATCGAAACTCTTCCTAATGACTACTGATTAGTAAGAGGGCACGCACGCACCATCCACCGCCCCTACCACTGACTAATAACCAATAACCAATAACCAATAACCAATAACCAATAACCAATAACCAATAACCAATAACTACTGACTACTGACTACTGACTACTGACTCTGAGGATGAATATGTTTCCTAAACCGCTGAATCGCTTTGCCACCAAAATGTTAGGTAAAGTTCCATTACAAACAGTGCTCGTAGTGCCTTTTTTAGTGCAAATTGTCGGCACCGTAGGAGTTGTCGGTTGGCTATCATTCCACAACGGTCAGCGGGCGGTTAACGATGTAGCAGCTCAGTTGCGGGGAGAAATTAGCGATCGCATCAAAGACCGCATGGAAAACTATATGTCAATTCCCCACATTGTCAATCACCTCAACGTTCAAGGCATAAAATTGGGGCAGTTGAACCTCGAAGACAAACAAAAATTAGAACTTCATTTCCTCGAACAAATTCAATATTTTGATACAATCAGCATCATTTACGTAGCCACAGAAAATCGAGAACACTCTGGAGCAATTCGCACTAAAGATCGGATTCTCATCTCTGCTGCTGACAAATCTACTGGCAATAAATTAGCTCGATATACTGGTGATTCTCAAGGAAACCGCGTTAAATTAGTAGAAATATCCAATAATATTTACGATCCGCGAATTCGTCCTTGGTACGTAGCAGCCGCCCTCGCAAAAAAACCTATCTGGAGTCCAATTTATACAGATTTTTTGACAAGAGAGCTAGCCATTACTGCTGCTATGCCTATCTACGACGCTGGCGGGAAGCTGTTAGGAATAGCTGGCAGCGATTTGCTGTTTTCCAAAATTAAAGAATTTCTCGTCAGCCTCAAAATTGGTAAATCTGGGCAAACTTTTGTGATGGAAAGATCGGGAATGTTAATTGCCTCTTCAACGGCGGGCGAAGAATTCGCAGTGGAAGGTAAAGAAGCAAAGCGCGTCCAAGCTTCAGCAAGCAACAATCCCGTAATTCGCCAAACCGCACAGCATTTAGAAAAAACATACCAAAGCTTAGCTAAAATCAAAAATTCTCAACAGCTTACTTTTGATATTGACGGGAAGCGCAATTTTATGGAGGTAACTCCTTTTAAAGACGATGGGGGGTTGGATTGGCTGATTGTCGTAGTTGTACCAGAGTCCGACTTTATGGAGCAAATTAACGCCAATACCCGCACGACTGTTTTGCTGTCGGTTGCAGCTTTGATCGTAGCGACAATTCTGGGAATTTTTACTGCTAAATGGGTGGTGCAGCCGATTTTAAAATTGAATGCAGCGGCGAAAGCTTTGGCAAAAAATGAATGGGATACAAAGCTCGCTCTGAATCGCGAAGATGAACTCGGAGAACTTGCGGTTTCTTTTAACAGCATGGCAGAGCAATTGCAGCACTCATTTACTTCGATTTCAGAAAGCGAAAACCGAGTAAAGCAATTTCTAAATGCAGTACCGATTGGCATTTTTATTGTCGAGCCAAACGGTCAACCTCACTATATTAATCCTACGGGAGAGCAACTTTTAGGTCAAGGAATTATAGCAGCAAACTCTGAAAATTTACGACAATCCTACCGAGTTCATTTAGCTGGCACTCAAGAAATTTACCCAGCGGAGCGCGACCCAGTTTTAAACGCTTTGCAGGGCAAAAGTGTCACTGTTGATGACGTTGAAATCTCCTTGACTGACAAAATTGTTCCCCTGCAAGTTTGGGGCACTCCTATTTACGACGATCGAGGCAACATTATCTACGGAATGTGCGCTTTTCAAGATATTACTGAACGCAAACAGGCGGACCAACTGTTAACCGAATACAACCAAAATTTAGCAGTACAAGTTGCGGAACGTACCGCCGATTTTGTGAAAGCAAAAGAAAAGTTTTCTAAAGCTTTTCGTTCCAGTCCCAATGCGATTACGATCACGAGAATCAGTGATGGTAGTCACCTTGAAGTTAATGACAGCTTTTGCCGGATGATGGGCTACAGTCACGATCAAATTATTGGAAAAACAGCGGTTGAACTGAATTTTTGGGCGACTTTGGCAGAGCGCGATCGGATGATTCAAATGTTAAAAAATAAAACTGCTATTCACAATTACGAACTCAGGTTTCGCAATAAAAGCGGTACAGAAAGAACGGCGCTGCTGTCTATTGAAACCATCGAAATTGACGGAGAACCTTGTTTTCTGTCGATTTCGAGCGATATTACCGATCGCCAAAAAGCAGAAAACGCTCTCCGGGAAGCCGAAGAAAAGTACCGCAATATTTATGAAAACGCTTTAAACGGCATTTTTCAGACTGCTGCTGACGGAAAATACATCAGTGCTAACCCCGCTTTAGCTAACCTCTACGGTTACGAATCGTCGCAAGAATTAATAGCATCCCAGCCGAATTTCAATAACCAGCTTTATGTAAATCCCAATCGCCACGATGAATTTATTACGCTGATGAACGAGTACGGAATACTGGCTAACTTTGAATCGGAAGTTTACCGCAAAGATGGCAGCATTATCTGGATTTCGGAAAATTCTCGCGCTGTCTGCGATGCCGCCGGAAGTCTGCTTTACTACGAAGGTTTTATTAAGGATATTACTGATAGCAAACAAGCGGAAATCAAAATGCAGCAGGCGAAAGAAGCGGCCGAAGCAGCAAACAAAGCTAAGAGCACATTTCTCGCCAATATGAGTCACGAATTGCGATCGCCCCTAAACGCAATCATCGGCTTTGCTCAAGTCATGCTCCGCAGTAAAACTATGTCTCAAGAAAATCAAGAAAATGTCGGAATCATCCTGCGGAGCGGCGAACATTTACTCTCTTTAATCAACCAAGTTTTAGACTTGTCAAAAATCGAAGCAGGGCGTACTACTATTTATGAAAAAAACTTCGATTTATACCGATTAATAGACGATTTAGAAGATATGTTTGCGCTCAAAGCTGAGGAAAAAAGGTTGCATTTAAGCTTCTATCGAGAGGCGGAAGTTCCCCATTATATTTCCACCGATGAAGTCAAATTGCGCCAAGTTTTAATTAATTTGCTCAATAATGCAATTAAATTTACTTCCGAAGGGGGAGTGTCGGTGCAAGTCAAAGCAGGAAGAGGAAAGCTACACAAAAACAGCCCTAACCAATTGCCCGGTCGCTACTGGCTGCATTTTGAAGTTCAAGATACTGGTGCAGGTATTGCGGCAGAGGAAATCCCTCATTTGTTTGAAGCTTTTGTACAAACACAAACAGGTAAAGATTCTCAGGAAGGAACTGGCTTAGGCTTAGCGATCAGCCGACAGTTTGTACAATTAATGGGAGGTGAAATTACTGTTAGCAGCGAGCTAGAAAATGGTACAATATTTCAGTTTGACATCCAAGTTCATCTAGTGGAAACTGCCGATATTGAAAGCAAAAAAGCTCAAGTTCGAGTTGTTGCCCTCGCACCCGATCAGCCGCGTTATCGCTTGCTAATTGTGGACGACAAACCCCTGAACCGTCAACTTTTGGTAAAACTTCTGAGTCCGCTCGGATTTGAGTTGAGAGAAGCAAGTAATGGTAAAGAAGCGGTGGATATTTTTATGGAGTGGGAACCGCATCTGATTTGGATGGACATGAGAATGCCTGTGATGGACGGGTACGAGGCAACGAAACAGATTAAAACTACAACTAGCGGCCAAGCAACGGCGATTGTGGCTTTGACTGCTAGTGTTTTGGAGGAAGAACGGGCGGTGATTCTTTCGGCTGGTTGCGATGATTTTATGCGTAAACCCTTCCGAGAAGAGGATATCTTTGTGGCAATGAGCAAACATTTAGGAGTACGCTATATTTATGAAGATTCAACTGCCGTCAGCGCGACAGGTTTAGGGGACTCAAGTCAAGATATACTGACACCGGAGAATCTCGCCTCTCTTTCCGCCGATTGGATGGCTCAATTCAAGCAAAATATTTTGAGTGTGGACATGGAGGCGATCGCCAGTTCGATCGCACAAATTCGCACTGTCAACCCCTATCTTGCGGATGCGCTTCAAGACTGCATTAATAATTTTGAATACGACAGAATTTTAAACACGATTTCTCGCACCCAAAAACAGTAAATACCCAATGGATTCAACTTTAGCTAACATCGATAGAGCTAATATTTTAGTAGTAGACGACACGCCAGAAAACTTGCGATTGCTGGCAGGAATATTGAGCGAAAAAGGCTATAAAGTTCGCCCGGTTCCCAACGGCAAGCTAGCACTTTCTGCGGCTCAAAAAATGCCCCCGGATATAGTGCTGCTGGACATTATGATGCCGGAAATGGACGGCTATGAAGTTTGTAAGCAGCTCAAAGATTCTGAAATCACAAAAGATATTCCGGTGATTTTTATCAGTGCGATTAATGACGTGATGGATAAAGTCAAAGCTTTTGGAGTTGGGGGAGTGGACTTTATTACCAAACCGTTTCAAGTCGAGGAAGTTTTAGCCCGGATCGAAACTCATTTAAAAATTTGTTCTCTACAACAAATTTTGCAAGAAAAAAATCAAGATTTAGCAACTGCGATCCAGGAATTGCAAGCCACCCAAGAGCATTTGATTCAATCGGAAAAGATGGCTGCACTAGGACAACTGATTGCCGGCATTGCCCACGAAATCAATACTCCCCTGGGCATTATAGGTTCCTCTATTGATAACATAGCTAATTTTTGGGACGATAATTTACCCAAAATGCCTCAATTTTTTCAAGAAATTTCTGAAGAAAGTAAAGGTTACTTTTTAAGTTTACTTTACCGATCTACCAATCAAACAAATTTATTTACCAGTAGAGAGAAACGCAAATTCAAGCAGCAGTTGATTATAGATTTGACTGCCGAATCGGTTCAGACTCCTGATGAAATTGCTGATACTTTAGTTGATATGGAAATTTACGACAACATAGAACAGTTGTTGCCATTTTTCAAATTGCCTGATTGGGAAGTAGTTTTCAATACTGCTTATCAATTTGCGAGCTTTAAAAAAAGTATTAGCCTGATCCAAAGAGCGACAGTTAAGTCGGGAAAAGTAGTATTTGCGTTGAAAAGTTACGCTCATTTTGATAACAAGCAAGAAAAAGTCCCGGCGAACTTGCACGACGGTATTGACACGGTGTTAACTCTTTATCAAAATCAACTGAAACACGGTATAGAAGTAGTTAAAGATTATGGAAATATACCCCAAATAATTTGCTATCCCGATGACTTAAATCAAGTTTGGACGAATCTGATTCACAATGCCCTGCAAGCAATGGATTATAAAGGTGTTTTGACTCTAGAGACTCAGCAGCAAGAGGCAAATATTATTCTCAAGTTTACTGATAATGGCAAAGGTATTCCCCCAGAAGTTATTCCCAAAATTTTTCAGCCATTTTTTACGACTAAATCTGCGGGGGAAGGTAGCGGTTTGGGATTGGATATTGTGAGAAAAATTGTTAAGAAACACGAAGGCACAATTGATGTAGAATCTGTACCGGGGCAGACAACCTTTACAGTGTCGCTGCCAATCTATTAAATAAAACTTACTTTTGTTTAAAAAAGAAGGCAAATTTAAACCGGCGCTCCCTACTATTATTTCATGAATGATTCCAAATTGACAATCCCTATGCTCCAATGCAAAATGGTATAAGATGGGGGATAGACACCTTGTCTGCTCGCCTGAAATCAATCACCTAGCAGCAAGTAATTTTCGCAATCCCGCCGGCTAAAATCACAACAGCGATTAAAACAAATGAGTAAGCCTGTAATCCTTTGCGTTGACGACGAACCCGATATCTTGAATACTCTCAAGATGCAGCTCAAGAATGAATTTAAAGATGATTACTTTTACGAATTGGCTGAAAGTGGTGATGAAGCTTTAGATTTACTTGAGGATTTTCAAGAAGAATTTCAGGTGATTGTGGTTGTTTCTGATTGGCTGATGCCGGGAATTAAAGGTGACGAACTTTTAATTAAAATTCACCGGAAATACCCTAAAATTATTACGGTGATGTTGACGGGACAAGCGGATGCAGCGGCAGTTGAGCGGGCAGTCAAAGAAGCCGATTTATATTGCTGTTTGTACAAACCTTGGAGTAGCCAAGAGTTAATAGAGACAATAAAATCTGGGCTGGCTAAGTTATGAAAAAACCTGTAATTGTTTGTATTGACGACGAACCTGATGTTTTGAAGAGTTTAAAGATTGAGCTGAAAAAGGCGATCGGGGATAGTTGTATTATTGAAACGGCGGAAGGAGGGGAAGATGCTTTAGAGTTGCTGGCAGATTTGCAGGCAGATGAATACGAGATTGCTTTGGTGCTTTCCGATTATATCATGCCGGATATTAAAGGGGACGAATTGCTCAAGCAAATCCACGAACGCTCGCCGGATACGCTGACGATTATGCTGACTGGTCAAGCAGATCTGGAAGCTTTGAGCAATGCTATCAAGTATGCTAAGTTGTACCGTTATATCCCTAAACCTTGGCAAAATGAAGATTTGAAATTAACGGTAGTAGAAGCTGTTCACAGTTATTTGCAAGACCAAAAGTTAACAGATGAAATCCTGAAACGGCAAGAAGTAAATCAGGAGTTGAAGCAAGTAAATGCGGCGCTGTCTGCGAGTGAAAGCCGCCTGAATCAATTTTTAGAAGCTTTGCCAGTGGGGGTATCTGTTTACAATCCAGACGGCTCGATCGCCTATTTTAACCAGACAGCGCGGGATTTGCTGGGTGCAGACACGATCCCGGAAAGCACAGCGGAACAATTAGCTGCAAGTTATCAACTTTATGTTGCCAATACTGATGAGCTTTACCCGCCGGATAATTTGCCAGTTTTGCGCGCGCTGAAAGGGGAATTTGTCAGGGTTGACGATGTAGAAATCCGTCAGGATGACAAAATAATTGCGATCGAGATCAATACCACGCCGATTTTTGACGCTAGCGGAAATATTACTTATGCGATCGCAGTTTTTCAAGATATTAGCGATCGCAAACAAGCCGAAAAAATACTAGCAGACTACCAGCACACCTTAGAAGTCCAAATTGACGAACGCACAGAACAACTGCAACAAGCGGCCTTAGCTGCTGAAGCAGCAAACAAAGCTAAAAGCACGTTTCTTGCTAATATGAGCCACGAGTTGCGAACCCCTCTCAATTCCATACTCGGGTTTGCACAAATCATGGAACCAAGCCCCAATTTTTCTGCTGAAAATCGAGAAAATTTAAGAATTATTCACCGCAGCGGCGAACACTTGCTGACTCTGATCAATCAAGCCTTAGACTTGTCAAAAATCGAAGCGGGACGGATGGCGATCGTCCCGAAAAACTTCGACCTCTACCGCTTGCTTGATGACTTGGAAGATATGTTTCAATTTCGAGCACAGAGTCAAGAATTGCAATTGCTTTTCGAGCGCGAGGCTGACGTTCCCCAGTACGTGCGAACCGATGAGGTTAAACTGCGGCAAGTGCTGATAAATCTCCTCAGCAACGCCGTTAAATTCACACCGACAGGCGGAATAGTTTTAAGAATTAGAAAGTTAAAATATTCTGGAATAGTAGATTTATTAGATAGGCCTACAGTTATGTTTGATACCGCAACAAGTATTCGGGACTTCGCCATAACTTCCAGGGAATTAGCAATAGTTGAATTGACAAAGGATACTGAAGATTTAAATTCCGAACCGATGGTTTTCCTTCAGTTTGAAATAGAAGATACAGGAGTAGGCATTTCTCCCGAAGAAGTGGGCAATGTTTTCCAGGCATTCGTGCAGACGACTTCCGGTCAAAACGCTCAGAAAGGTACTGGTTTAGGATTGACTATCAGCCGTCAATTTGTCCGATTGATGGGAGGAGAGATCGTCGTAGAAAGTCAACTGGGAATTGGCACGACTTTTAAATTTGAGATTCCAGTCGGTGCGGTTTATGCTGCAGATATTCCCGAACCACAAATTAACCTGGAAGTTACGGGATTGGAACCAAATCAACCTTGCTACCGGATTTTAATTGTGGACGATCGCGAAGACAACCGCCAACTTTTAGTCAAAATGCTTTCTCCTTTGGGTTTTGTGCTGCAACAAGCCAGCAACGGCAGCGAAGCAGTAGAAATCTGGGAAAACTGGCAGCCGCATTTAATTTTGATGGATGTGCGAATGCCAGTGATGGACGGCTACGAAGCTACTAAAGAAATTAGAACCCGAATACAGCAGAGAGAACAAAAGCAGCAAGGCAACGCTCCAATGAGTGTTTGTGAGTTTGAATCTCCGATTCCGAAGATTATTGCTTTGACTGCTAGCACAATTGAAGGCAGGCGATCCTTTGCTTTATTAGTCGGCTGCGACGATTTTATTAGCAAACCTTTCCGCAAAAATGATATATTTAATAGCCTCAACCAACACTTAGGGGTCAAATATCTCTACTCTCCCTCGACTTATTTGATGTCAAGGGGCGATAATCTATCTAACTCTCCTCCTATTGTTGCGCTTGCTTATTTACCCGCACTTCCCGCAGAATGGATAGAGAAGATGAAGCAGGTAATCCGTAATGCTGATTTTGACTTAATTTCCAGGACAATCGAGGAAATAAGGGATGCTCATCGTGAATTTTCCGACATCCTCCAGGGGCATCTCGATAATTTTGATTACCAGAAAATTCTTAATTTAATTACCGAGGCGGAGGAATCAAATAATGCAGATGAAGGCGGAACAAACTGAAGACTATCAAGCAGATATTTTAGTAGTTGATGATACGCCAGATAATCTGCGTTTGTTGATTAGAATTCTCCAAAAAAATGGTTATAAAGTCCGACCTGTTACCAACGGTTTTTCTGCTATAGATGCAATTCAATCGAGCGTACCAGATTTGATTTTGCTCGATATTATGATGCCGGATATTGACGGCTACGAACTCTGTAAGAAATTGAAATCACAACCGGAATTTAAAGAAATTCCGATTATTTTTCTCAGCGCGCTAGAAGAAGGAATAAATAAGGCACAAGCTTTTGAGGTGGGCGGAGCAGATTATATCACAAAACCTTTTCAGGTGAAAGAAGTATTGGCGCGAGTTAGCAATCAACTTACTGTGCGTTCCTTGCAAATGCAATTGCAAGAAAAAAATCAAATATTGACAGCTAAAAATGTCCAGTTGCAAGAGGAAATTGCCGAACGTCACCAGGTGGAAATGGAAACGAGGTTGCTGCTGAAGGCTACTCAAGCTATTAGTAGATCTGAGAGTTTTGAGTCGGCTATAGATGTGATCTTAGGTTTAATTTGCCAAACTATTGAATGGAATCTGGGCGAAGCTTGGATTCCTTGCAGTGAAGGCGTTTTAAAATGCGCTACAGGTAGGTACGTCAGCGATTCGAGTTTTGCCCAATTCCGACAGACAAATTGGGAGTTAACTTTTGCTGCTGGTGTGGGACTTCCGGGGAGGATTTGGCAGTCGCAGCAGTCTGAATGGATAGAGGATGTTTCTACTGCACCGGAACAAGTTTTTTTACAATCGCAAATTGCGATGGATGTGGGGTTAAAGGCGGCTTTTGGCGTGCCAATTTTGGCAGACAATCAAGTGTTGGCAATTTTGATTTTTTATCAAGAAAACAATCTGGAATGTCAGCCGCGCTTGTTGGAATTGGTGAGTGCGGTTGCGATGCAGCTAGGTTCGCTGATTCAGCGGAAACAAGCTGAAGCAGCGCTGAAATTGCAGCAAGAGCAAACAGAGAAATTGCTGCTGAATATTTTACCGAAACCTATTGCCGAGCGCTTGCAAAAAAAGCAAAAGTTGATAGCGGATCATTTTGATGATGTGACGGTATTGTTTGCCGATTTGGTGGGTTTTACAGAGTTTTCTGCTCACAAAAGTCCGACGCAGTTGGTAGAAATTTTGAACGCGATTTTTTCGGAGTTCGATAGGTTGTCTGAGTTGCACGGGTTGGAAAAGATTAAGACGATTGGGGATGCTTATATGGTGGTTGGGGGTTTGCCGACGGTGCGGGAGGATCACTCTGAGGCGATCGCACTTTTAGCTTTGGAAATGCAGGCAGCTTTGAGAATTTTTAATACTAAAGTTGGAGAAAGTTTTGAATTGCGGATCGGAATTCACAGCGGTTCGGTGGTGGCTGGAATTATTGGAATTAGCAAATTTAGCTACGATTTGTGGGGGGATACTGTGAATGTTGCGTCTAGGATGGAGTCGAACGGATTGCCGGGTAAAATTCAAGTGACTGCGACAACTTACGAGCGTTTGAAAGCTCGGTTTGTTTTTGAAGAACGGGGTGAGATCTCGGTAAAAGGTAAAGGAACAATGTTGACTTATTGGTTAATTGAAGAACAAAGTAAAGTTTTTTGATTTTTTGAGGTCAATTTCAATTAATATTAAAATTAGAATAAATTTACACTTTTAGGAGGGATAATCCTTTGCAGACAGTTGAAACAAAATCGCCTCAAGCATTGAAAAGAGTCCTAGTTGTTTTAATATCACTGCTAGCGGTAGCGGTACTGTCGATCGCTGCTTTTATCCTAATTCCCGGAGAAAAAACAATGTTTGCTGGAAAAAAACCCGCCAATATCGGTATTGTGTCAGGAAAACTCGCAGCGTGCCCTGCTTCGCCTAACTGCGTCAGCAGCTTCAGTCAAGATGCCGAACACCAAATTGAGCCTTTGGCGTACACTTCGTCGCCTACAGAAGCAATGGCAAAGCTCAAAGGGGCGATCGAGTCCTCAGCAAAGACTAAAATTATCACCGCCACTGATAATTACCTCTATGCGGAATTCACGAGTGCTTTGATGGGGTTTGTCGATGACGTGGAATTTTTGGTAGATGATGGCGCAAAAGTCATTCACGTGCGATCGGCATCGCGTCTGGGACAGTCGGATTTAGGAGTTAACCGCAAACGAATTGAGACAATCAGAGCTCAACTAAATCAACAGTGAGCTAATTTCTAGATATCCCGAAGCTCAGACAGCGGTTGAAACCTGGTGTTGTCAAACGATGTCCCTTCCCAGCGGACTCAAGAACATAACCCAGTCTTAACCGCGCGATCGAGTCAAACCCTATCCCCCGGAGTGAGAGTTTGCCTCGATCGGCACTTTCAACCGCTAGGTATTGTCGATCGGGCTTTGCATAGCTGAGTGCGCTCGTCACCGCACCAGGCACTATTCCTATAGTATTAAACGCCCTAAATTGTACACTTCAGACTTTAGGGAGATGTAAGTCAACCCAATTATTTTTTACTATAAATTTAATTAAACAAGCGAGGAAAAAACACATGACACTTCAAAGATTAGAAGAATTTTATCCTAACTATCAAGAAGAAATTTTTGCTGGAGACGACATCAAGGGATTTGATGTTTATGCAGGCGACTCTGATGAAAAAGTAGGAACCGTTTATGATGCTTTGGTTGATGAAACAGGTCGTTTCCGCTATCTGGTAATTGATACCGGTATTTGGATTTTTGGCAAAAAAGTATTGCTGCCGATCGGCTCTGCCCGCTTCGACTACGGAGCACGCCGCGTCTACGCTACAGGCCTTCGCAGCAAAGATCAAGCAGAAAGATTGCCTGCTTACAATGAATTAGAACCACTAGATTACGATCGCGAAGAACAGGTAAGAGGCGTTTACCGCAATCAAGGCACAGCCGCAACTGCCACTCCTGCTAGCTACGATCGCAGTAACTACAGCTACGATCTCGATCGCCCCCTCTACGACACTAACGAACAACAACACCAAAATCTCAAGCTTTATGAAGAACGCTTGATTGCCAACAAAACCCGCGCCAAAACAGGCGAAGTAGCAGTTGGCAAGCGCGTGGAAACTGAAACAGCGCGAGCTTCAGTACCTATCGAGAAGGAACGAGTCGTAATCGAGCGAGTAACGCCCGTAGAAGCGGGTAGAGTAGTTTCAGTCGGCGAAGCTGACTTCCAATCAGGAGAAGTTGCACGCATGGAAGTGTACGAAGAAACGGCCGACATTCACAAGGAAGCCTACGTGCGCGAAGAAGTCAACGTCAGAAAAGAAGTTGTCCGCAGCACGGTTGATGGCGAAGAAACCTTGCGCCGTGAAGAATTGGACATTAACACCGATGGCGCTCCGGTTGTAGATAATAAAAAGATCTAAACCAACTGCAGAAGGTATTGAATAGGAATTGCGGATTAATCACATAATTCTGTCACAGCGCTGATTTAAATTGTGCGATAGTCGCGCAATTCCTAGATGCAGACGGCGGTTGAAACCAGGTTTACAAAAACTTTCGTCCGTGCCAAACGGGCCCAAGAAAATAACGTAATTTTAACCGCCCGTTCTTCAGCCCGCTACTGTCGGGTGAAAGGCAAGTATAAACCTGGTTTCTACCGCCCCGTCTTTTTAGCAGGAAAATTTAAAAATGAACGGTCAAGCATCAGCCGAAAAAATAGCAGCGGCAAAATCAATTACTCGTCTCAACCGGGTGCCGGAAAAAGTCAGAACTAAGCTAAAAAGTTTTACAGTCAAAGACAATCAAGGTCACTTGGTAGGTAAAATAAAAGATGTATATTTTGATGAAAGCGGTCAACTAAACTTTGTGGTAGCAGGGCTAGGCAGCGAAAAAGCTCGGATATTTTTAGTGAGTATTAAGCTGCTAAAAAAAGTAGATTATCACCAAAAAGCCTTGTTTGTAAGTGTTAATTCAGATGAAGTCGATCGGCTGCCGGGAATTTCTGCAAATAGTGAGGCTCAGTCTGTAGAAGATTCCTCAGAAGCGCTGAATGAATTAACCAATAGCGAGTCAACCCAACCCTCAAAAGTTATGTCAAATCTAACAGATTCCGAGCGCCAAAATGAGAATTTGGAGACGAGTGAAGAGGATGAAGACTTTGATATTGTCGATCGAGAAGTAATTCGCCTGCTAGAAGAACGATTGGTGATCAATCGCAGCAAGCGCAAAGTCGGCGAAGTCATTGTCCGCAAAGAAATTGAAACTCGGATGGTACAAGTGCCCATCCAGTGGGAAAAGCTAATTGTCGAACAAGTCGGCGACGATCCGAAGGTGTTGGCCGAAATAGATTTGGGCGAGGGAAGCATCACGGGTATAGATTTGGCGGGAATTAAGCACGATCGCGATGAACCGACAGTTAAGGCTGAGTTTACCTCGGTACAGAAAGCCAGCAAAATCTTAAATTCGATCGCCTCTCAACCCCGCCACGGTTGCGTAAAAGTCCGCCTCGAACTCGTTCTGGAGAACCCGCAACTAGAGGAAACTTACCAAAAATGGATGACGGAAAGCCACTCCGACAGTTGAATAAAATTAGTTTGTAGCAAGGAATGCAAGTCCTCTGATTTTTATGAGGACTTGCATTCCTTACTAGCAACACCTATAAATTTTGAGCGATCGGCATACCGACCAAATCTGACCAAATTGCGGTAAAATCGTGGTGGTCAAATTTACAAGTATTTGAAAATGCCCAGCACCATCTCCGACATTAAAGTAAAAACGATCGCAGGCGCAGACAAGCAGCTAGGAGAGTACGCTGGTAAGGTACTCTTGATAGTTAACGTAGCTTCTCAATGCGGCTATACATCTCAATACAAAGGACTCGAAGAATTGAGCCAGAAATACAGCGCTGGGGGACTCAGGGTTTTAGGATTTCCCTGCAACGACTTCGGAGCACAAGAACCGGGAAGTAACGCAGAAATCGTCAATTTCTGTACGACCAAATACGGTGTCAGCTTTGAATTGTTTGACAAAGTACGCGCCAAAGGCAGTCAGCAGCACCCGCTGTACGCTACACTTACGAGTGAAGCCGACCCCAAGGGTGATGTTTCCTGGAATTTTGAGAAATTCTTAGTTAACAAACAAGGTGAAGTGGTTGCCAGATTCCCCAGCAGCGTAGCCCCAGATTCGCCAGAATTGATCGCCGCCATTGAAAAAGAATTGGCAAAATAAGCAGTTCGGCAACGAATTTTTTAAGGAATTTAACGGATGTTGAGGGAAGGGATAAGAAGTTGATCTGCTTTTTTTTTTAACTTTGAAAGCTGGTTTTTCTTCTCTTCCCCATTGTTTGCGGTTAGCATCAATTGAGAAATATCGGTGATGGGATTTAACTGGAGAATAATTTAATTTAATGGAAAATACATCGGGATTAGATTTAGCTGTAGGTTTACTAGCCTTCGCGATTCTGGGAGGCGGGCTGGCCATGCTGTTTGTAGGTATGGCATCGTTCCCTAAAGAAAAGTAACAATAATTGAGATTATATCCTGACTGCGACTCCAATCAAATTGGTTCGTAGTGAGGACTGCAGTCCTCCATTTTCTATAGAACCCATTTGACATCTTTGAGTTTTTGAGTTGGGTGATGAGAAATATAGAGAGAAACTGGTTTTTGAGATTTACGCTCATGGCGAGAAACCGGGTTTCTATGAGTTTTTGGTTGGGTGACGAGAAATATAGAGAGAAACCCGGTTTCTGAGATTTACGCAGAATAGATATCAAATGGGTTCTCTAAAAAGTGAAGTCCGAGCCATCAAAATTTGAATAAATTTAAAAGCATTCATTTTTAGAGCAACCGTCAACAAAATTAGGAAGTTATTAATTTCGTAAAACCTTGATTTGATTGCTTCTTTATTGTTTATTTTTTCTTCCTAATGACCAATGACTAATAACAATGATGAATGACCGATGACCAATGACTAATGACTAATGACTGATGACTTCTTCTATAACATTCGCAATTGACCACCATGCAAACTAGCGAAAACACCGTCAAAATTGTCCTCGCGCCGGGGAATTTGCGCCGCGTTCACCATATCGCTTTAAACGTGCGGGACATGAAAGCTTCCCGCTACTTTTACGGTACAATTCTCGGCTTGCACGAACTTGCAGGCGCAGAAATTCCCGCAAGTTTAACAGAAATGGTAGCAGCGGGTAAAGTGGCTAATTTCATCACCCCAGACGGGACTGTAATTGACTTATTTTGGCAGCCAGATTTGGAACCGCCAAACCCAAACCCGGAGAAAGCTTTTACTCGCGCCAACCACTTGGCTTTTGATATCGATCGCGATTTGTTCGATCGCGCGATCGAAGTGCTAAAATCTAATCAAATTGCGATCGACAGCGGCCCCGTCACGCGCGCTACAGGACGCGGCATTTACTTTTACGATCCCGACGGATTTATCATCGAAATCCGCTGCGATGCAGATTAAACGGTCGCTATCGGGTTTGGGGTGCGCTATCCACGCCCTACATTCACTAGATTTAGAGTTGTTTCACTTCCCTCTTTGCTAACAGGTTGCTTCGGCCAAGTAAATCTAAAAATTGCTCCTTCACCGACCGCAGATTCCAGCGAAATAGTGCCCCCTTGGTCTTCCACAATCTTCTTCACCAGCGACAAACCAATACCAGTATTTTCAACTTTATCGCGAGCTTCCAAGGTCTGAAAAATCACAAAAACTTTATCGTGATATTGAGCAGCAATCCCCGGCCCGTCATCGGCTACTGAAAATTCGTACACATCATCTAACTCTGTAACGGATATATTTACATGACCGGATTCACTTCGATTGTGCTTGATAGCGTTACTAATTAAATTAGCAAAAACCTGGTGCAACGCCAATTTTTCGGCTACAAAAGTTGGCATTCCCGGTTCAACTTTCACCTCAAATCCCGCCGGCGGTGCCAAGGAATCAATAATTTCTGCTAATAAATTCTCAACTTTTACCGTTTCTGAAGGTACTTGAATGCGCCCGACGCGGGAATATTGCAGCAGTCCCTCAATCAATCCTTCCATCCTGTGAACTCTGCCGCGCAGCAGGTTCATTTGGTGCAGAGTATCCTCTGTCATGGACTCGCTGAGGTCTTCTTCTATCCAACTGCTGAGATTGGCGATCGCCCTAAGCGGCGCTTTCAAATCGTGAGAAACTACATAAGCAAACTGGTCTAATTCTTGATTCCGCTTTCTCAAAACACTCGTCGTTTTAGCCAGCGACTGCGCCGTCCAACTCAACTCTCTAGCGCGCAACTTAAGGGACTCCTCAGCTTGTTTGCGTTCCCTAATATCCTCTATCACACACATCAAAAATTGACTGCCATTTTGTTCTCGCAGCAGCGAAACCGTCAAGTTTGTCCACACCAACTCTCTGTCTGGGCGGACAAAGCGCTTTTCTACACAGTAATTATCAATTTCTCCTGCTAACAATTGGCGCAAAAATTCTAATTCCTTTGCCAAATCTTCCGCAAAAGTAATCTTTTGAAATTTTTTATCCATCAATTCTTGGCGACTGTAGCCCAAAATGTCGCAAAGTTTTTGATTGACCAACATAAATTTGCCTTCTACACTGGTTTGGGCCATGCCGACTGCCGCTTGTTCAAAAGTATGACGAAACCGGAGGGCACTTTCAGCTAAGGCAATTTCTGAACGTTTGCGATCGCTAATATCGTTGCTGATTTCCAAAATTGCCACCGGTTGATCTTGCTCGTCGTGTTGCAAAGTCCACCTGCTGGCCACCGTTATTTTTGTGCCGTTTTGCTTGGTTCGCACCATTTCCCCTTGCCAAGAACCATGCTCAAAAAGCATTTTTTGAATTTCCTCAAAAGGCTGCTTCCATTCAGTTTGCAAAATCTCGTGAATATTTTTGCCTGTTGCTTCCGACTTCCGCCACCCGTAGAGCAACTTCGCCCCCAAATTCCAATAATAAATCTCCCCTTTCAAGTCTAGTACCGCGATCGTATCGTTCGCCAAATCTAGCATTTGCGCTTGCTTGCGGAGAGTTTCTTCAGTTTGTTTCCTTCCTCTGATATCGCGGCAAATCGCAATAAACAAGTGTTGATTTTTCAGACGCATTTCGCTGATAGCTAACTCCATCGGAAACTTGATTCCGTCGCTGCGAAGTCCCATTGTTTCTTGCTGGTAAGTTTTCAGCTTAGCATTAGGATTTAATGTAAAATATTCTATCGAATAATCTCCGGCGCTGCAGTGCGGTTGCGGTTGAGCTATCAGCCGGCGGAGGTTCGAGCCAATTGCGCGATCGGCACTTTTGCCAAAAATCTTTTCGGCTGCCGTATTAAAAGACTCAATATTTCCCCGTTCATCCAAAGTAATGATCGCGTCAGCCGCATTATCTACCACAGCTTGAATGCGAGTTTTGCTTTCTTCTAAGCCAGCTTCCCGCTTCCTCAATTCCTTCTCTAAACTATCAAATAAATACCAGCAAGCCACGGCACCCAAACAGCCGACAAGCAAACCGCCTATTTGCAGGAAATTAGTTAAATCTCTCAACTCCCGTATTTGCCGCTCTTGAGCGTTCTGGTAAGCTTTGTTTGCTTCACCAAACGCATCAATTTTATCGCGCAGCTTATCCATCTTCAATTTGCCTATACCGAACACCTGATTTATTTCTGGCGACGGCACTCTTGTTGCCGAACTATCGAGCTGCTTTAAAGTGTTTTGCAAGAAATTGATGTGTTGTTCGGTAATTGTTTTAATTTCTGCAAATTCCTGAGCTTGCGGTTGATTTTTCCCCACCCTCAACTTGAGTTTAGCTAACAGCGGAGGCAATTTTTTTTTTGCTTCTAAATAGGGTTCTAGAAATTCGGGGCGCTTCGTTAACCCGTAACCGCGAATTCCGGTTTCTGCATCCACCATTGCTGTTAACAAGCGGTTGGTTTCGTTAAGTATTTCCTTGTTAGTATTTGCTTGATTTCTGAGCTGTATGGCACTCTCGCGGAGTCCTGAAATTGCGATTAGTGAGGCAAACATACCAATCAAGGGGATGGCAACGATGACTGTTCCCCGCTGGCGAATTGGTCGGTTTGTCCAGATCAGTTGGACTAAGCGATCGAGCAAATACTTCACGGATCTTCAAGGAGAAAGTTTGCTGGCAGTATATCGCTTTTTGGCAATTTATGCTATTGATTAAGTTGTTTTTTTTGTTGGGCGCGAGCCCGGGCGTAACCGTGGAAACTAGATCCGGCCCGGGGCGATGGCTATCTGCTGAGAGTGACAACAGATTTTTTAGCCAGCTTTTTGAAGGGAGGCAATGAGAAGGAAAGGCGTTTGTTCGGCAACGATATTGTAGGCGAAACAGGAATTGTTGTTTCTGCTTTACCTGCGTTTTCGCTTTCGGCTTTTGCTTTCCAACTAGAGTCTGTTGCGGAAGGGTTCTCAACTGTTGCGATTACAGTAGTCCACCTGCCTGTAGCGGGATCGCGATGACAAGTGAAAGGATTTGTGTTTAGCGGTTGACTGCAAGGTTTAATCGACATATAGATGCACTCCTTTGATTCTGATAACTTGCGCGCTGTTGAAGGCGGCATTGCTATGAAGCCTGTAGAGGCTGCTGTTGGAAGGCCCTTCGGATTCGGTAAAAGACACCTATGGTGTTTCTGCCTCCTTAAGCCTGTGAGAATTCCTGATTTCCTGTTAACTTTTGCCTTCTAGTGGTTAGCGACCCTAGCATTATTTTTATCAAATTGTCTTTCTACAAGCAATCCCCCCTCAATCTGATTGAGGTGCGACTTTTGAATAATGCAGCGAGGCGCTAGATCCGGGCGACGGCACAAGTCTAGGATAATAAGATATTCTAAGCTGGGAACAAATATTATTGTGTGATGAGCAACAGAGGTCGATCGCGATCGGTGTCACAATTAACAGATTATGATCCTTAGGGATAGGTCTTTAGGAATAGCTCATATAGCCTGTCTCAAAAAGCTCAGGATTTTAGATTTTAGATTTTAGAGTGATGCCTCATTTTTGTGAGAACTGCTATAGCCTTTCGAACTCTCATAGAAGGTACTATGCGGTATAGGGCATAGGGCCTAGGGCACAGGGCATACCTCACGTTTTTGAGAAAGGCTATACATTAAGTGCGATCGATGACCACAACAAAAACGGTTCGTAGTGCGGACTTTATTGATTGCATTCAATCCACCGGACATGATATTATTAGGAGTTTGTCATTGAGAATCGGTTGACTAATGACTAATGACCAATGACTAATGACCAATGACCAATGACCAATGACCAATGACCAATGACCAATAACCAATAACCAATAACCAATAACCAATAACCAATAACTAATAACTAATGACTAATCTCAACTTGTGCCTTTAATTTAACAGTAAAAGTAGAGCCGACATCCAACTGACTATCAAGACTAATATCGCCGCCCATCATCTGACAAAACAAGCGGCTAATCGTCAATCCCAAACCGGTGCCGCCGTACTTGCGAGTAGTCGAAGCATCGCCTTGCACAAAAGGTTGAAACAAACTCTGCTGCTGCCCGACCGACATTCCAATGCCGGTATCAGATACCTGTAAATAAACCCAATTGCTGCCGCCTGCTGGTTCCCTAGTCGCGCTCAGCAGCACCGTCCCGCCTTCGGTAAACTTCAAGGCATTCGAGAGCAAATTGAAGAGAATTTGCCGGACTTTAGTTAAATCTGCGTACATAATTCCCAAATTCGGAGAGTAAGAAACCTGCAATTGATTGTGATTTTTTTCCACTAAAGGGTGCAAAGTTGCAACGACTTCTTCTATTAAATTGCCGATATCAAATTCTTCTAAATAAAGCTCCATCCGACCTGCTTCTATCTTAGACAGATCGAGAATGTCGTTGATTAAAGTCAGCAAGTGTTTGCCTGCGTTACGAATTTTTTGGGTATCGGGAATGATGTTTTTTAGTCCTGATTCGAGTGCTTCTTCTTGTAGCATTTCGCTGTAACCGATAATGGCGTTGAGCGGTGTTCGCAACTCGTGGCTCATATTGGCTAAAAAAGTGCTTTTAGCTCTGGAAGCTGCTTCAGCTTTGTGTAAGGCTTCTTGCAAGGCTATTTCGGCTCTTTTGCGCTCGGCAATTTCGATGCGGAGCAGTTTGTTGGCGGCGGTGAGTTGAGCGGTGCGCTGATCGACGGTCATTTCTAGCTGGGCTTTGGCTTTGGAAAGTGCTTCCTGAGCGCGCTGGCGTTCAAATCCTTCGATCGCCAGCGCGACCAAATTTGCTAAAGAATCGGCGAAGGTGCGTTCCTCCAGAGCCCACTGGCGGGGCGCGCCGTGTTCCAAGGAGAGGATGCCTACGATCTGACCGCCGAGCCTGATTGCTACATTTAATATAGATGAGTTTGGTTTGTTGGGATTCGGTAGCGCGGGGGAGTGTTGGGCTACCGGAGATGAGTGGCACAAATTTGTGGCGATCGAGTTTGAAGTGTTGGGCGCAGTTTTTAATGCTTTGTCCTCAGCTAAGTTTTCGCCCGGTGTGTCGCCTTCGACATCATCTAAGATTGATGAAAGTTGTAAATCGCTTGTCGCCGATAGGGGCTGGCGGCTCAAATGATTCTCGCTGGTGCGATCGTACAGGTCGAGACAAACTAATCTGAGGTTGGAGATTTTAAATTTAGAATGATTGACCAAATCTGGGTTTTCTTCTCGGGCGGCGGTTTCTGGATCGAGTGATTCTGTTTGGCTGCGGGCGATCGCTCGGTTGATAAAATTTAGCTGGGGTTCGATCGAATAGCGACTGCCAAATCTGAGATGGTTGTAAAGCCAGACGCTGACTTTTTCCACCTCCAAAGTACGGGCTGCAGCCTCGGTAATTTCGCGAATTCCCACATTCAGCGCACCGCTGTTGAAAGTCCTCTGCCGGCCTAGCTGCAACAAAGCCAGACTCTGGCGGCGGAGACGCTTTTCGCTCTCTTTGAGGGTTTGTTCTGCTTCCTTGCGCTGGGTGAGGTCGTACAAGGCGCACAATGCTGTCTGTTGACCGTTAAACAGCAGGGACTCAACGGAGATTGTGGCCCAGAAGGGAGTACCGTCTGACTTTTTGCAGTGGAGTTCGTAGTTTTGGAGGTATCCGTTTTTGGCGAGGGCTTCTAGTACCTTTGGGCGATCGTCCGGGTTTAAATAAAAGTCTGGGGTGCTGCAGCCGATCAATTTTTCTAGGGGTATGTTCAGCAGAGAAGCCAGTTGAGAATTCGCATACATAATTAAGCCGTCACCGAGGCGAGAAACCAATACCGGAACGGGAGTTGCTGAGGCGATCGCCCGAAACTGCTCTTCGCTCGATCGCAGCGCCACATCAGCTTTAGAGAGCAAGTGAGCGTCCATCGTGTCCGAATGTTCGGTAGTAGTCTCCAGCAAAATTTCTAGGTCAGCTTTTTCGCGCTTCAAGTTTTCAAGTTCCGCACTCAGCCGCTGAACGTCCAAAAGTAGCTGTTCTCTCGATGGTTCTTCCTGCATGGCAATTGACAATTGGTATTTTTTAGTTGGGTCGGAAGTTTTTTAAGGTTCGGGGCTAGCTTAACTATGACTTACGAGCCTTCACTTGAGTCTCCCGATCTCGGTTCTCGGACTTGGGGTGGGACTCACATAGAGCTTGGGCGATTTAGTATTTTAATTGTAAGTGCAAGGAAGGGATCGGCCGCTGTAAATTTTTCAGGATTTTTCCCCGCCAGGGTATTTGTTTAGAGCCTTTTAGGGTTATTTGAATATTTTTTTGCTGGCGCACTTCGATCGCAAATTTTGAGAGGATGTTAATTCCCGAACTATTTAAGAATTCTGGCTTTCGTAAGTCTAAAGCAATCGTGTTTGGCGAGGAGTCAGCAACGAACTCGAGCAGCACGGGCGATCGGCGCGTATTCTTGGGCCTGTTTGAGCCGGAACGAGCCGCAGCAGGTGATTGTTTGGGCAGCGCGATCGTACTCAATGCTATAATCTTTAACCTGAATCTCCATACTCAGTTGCCCGTTGTGAACGGTCAAGAAGTTGTGGCTGCGGTAGCCAGCCACCCGTGCGTCAGGCTGGAGCGATCGAATTTCTGCCTAAATGTTGCCCAATGCCTTGGTTGGTGTAATTTGCACTGCATCTACTGCCAACTCTACCATTGTGGCAGGGCATTTATGAGTTATTTTGCGATCGATCTGTTGCAAGTTGTGGAAGTTGACGAGACCAGCTTTTGCTGAAATTCCGAGTTATCAATTCAGTTTGTTTTTTCGCTTTGCTATTGACAAAATCCCCAAAATGTGAGAGAAATTTCACATCTAGCACCTCAGTGAGTTGGAGAATATTTAATGGCAATTTCTGAAATTACAGAAAAGCTTTTGGCTGCTAAAAAAGCTAAGGGAATTAGTTTGGCCCAATTGGAAAAACTTTTGGATCGCGACGAAGTTTGGATTGCTGCGGTTATTTACCGTCAAGCTACGGCATCGATCGATGAAGCAGAGAAAATTGCCTCAGCCTTGGGACTGTCGGGCGAGATGGCTGCGCTGCTGACCGAACCTCCGTTAAAAGGTTCTTTGGATGCTGCTGTTCCGGTAGACCCGTTGATTTATCGCTTCTATGAAATCATGCAGGTGTACGGAATGCCGCTCAAAGCAGTAATCCACGAAAAATTTGGTGACGGGATTATGAGCGCGATCGACTTTACTATGGATGTCGAGAAAGAAGCAGACCCAAAAGGCGATCGAGTAAAAATAATTATGTCAGGCAAATTTTTGCCCTACAAAAAATGGTAAGCCCGTGCCGCTTTGCCCGAAAGTGAAAATTTAAAATTTAAAATATGGTCGCAGGGCTGACGACTAATGACCGTGCCTCAAAAGTGCTAACTTAGAAATAGAGACCGCGAAGCTTGACCAGGCAAAAATTGAGACAAGCCCCTGACTTAACTCGTGTATATCCCCAAGTTTTAGACCAAGGTTCAACTTCAAAAATTTATTTGTGGAGTAAATCTCAAATCTCAAATCTCAAACTCGTACCCTCGCGAAGCCGAAGTATCTCAAATCGACAGACTGGCTTGGGTGTTCTTTCGGGAAATTTTTCTAGGGCAAAGATATCGCTCCCGCCGCAACTTCCCCAGTCAAAACAAGCAACCGCAACCGTAAAGTAAGAGGCAAATATGTCAAAGTATGACTCCAATCTCAGATGCTCCTTTTGCGGCAAGTCGCAGGAGTACGTCCGCAAGTTAATAGCTGGGCCCGGCGTGTACATTTGCGATGAATGCGTGGAACTGTGCAATGAAATTTTAGAGGAAGAATTTTTTGACTCTAGCAAAACAATTGGTCAACAGATTCCTCAATCAGAGGTGCGAGAGTCTCAGGGACAAGGAACGCGACGCCCGAGTCGATCGAACAAATCTAAAATTGTCTTAGCCCAAATTCCCAAACCCACAGACATTAAACAGCATTTAGACAACCACGTCATCGGCCAGCACTCAGCCAAAAAAGTCCTTTCTGTCGCAGTTTACAACCATTACAAGCGCTTGAGCGCCGACCAAGCCAAAGACAGCGGCAAATCTTCCCCCGACGGCGATGTCGAACTGCAAAAATCCAACATCCTGCTAGTCGGGCCCACAGGTTGCGGTAAAACTTTGTTAGCGCAGAGTTTGGCGCAAATGCTCGAAGTTCCTTTTGCGGTAGCCGACGCAACGACGCTGACAGAAGCTGGATATGTCGGCGACGATGTAGAAAATATCTTGCTGCGACTGTTGCAAATGTCGGATTTTGATGTCGAATCAGCACAGCGCGGGATTATTTATATTGACGAAATTGACAAGATTGCTCGCAAAAGCGAAAACACTTCGATTACCAGAGATGTATCGGGAGAAGGAGTGCAGCAAGCGCTGCTGAAAATGTTGGAAGGAACGGTGGTTAATGTTCCCCCGCAAGGCGGCCGCAAACATCCTTACCAAGATTTTATTCAAGTTGACACGAGCAAGATTCTATTTATTTGCGGCGGTGCTTTTGTCGGTTTGGAAAAAATAGTCGATCAGCGTTTGGGTAAAAAATCCTTGGGCTTTATTCAGCCAAATGAAAGTGACAGCAACTCGACAATGGCTGCGAAGGATAAGCGGGCTGTTGATATTTTGCAACAGGTACAGCCGGACGATTTAGTTAAGTTTGGTTTGATTCCTGAGTTTGTCGGGCGGATTCCGGTGGTGACGGTGATTTCGCCGCTGGATGAAGCGGCTTTGATGCAGATTTTGACCGAGCCCCGGAATGCGCTGGTGAAGCAGTATCAAAAGCTGTTGAAGATGGACAGTGTGGAGTTGGAATTTGAGCCGGATGCGCTGCGGGCGATCGCCCAGGAGGCCTACCGCCGCAAAACCGGCGCGAGAGCTCTCCGCAGCATTTTAGAGGAGTTAATGCTGGATGTGATGTACGAGTTGCCTTCTCGCAAGGATGTTGCCAACTGTACGATTACCAAGGAAATGGTCGAGAAGCGATCGACTGCGGAATTGCTGTGGCATCCCGCATGGCGGAAGCACGAAACTGCATAATTTGAAGGGTGGGCAATGCCCACCTTGTTTTTTAAGGTAATATAAATCATACCAAATCAATTAGCATCGGAATTATCGATCTCTTTCTTCTCTTCCTCTGCGTTCTCTGTGGCCTCTGCGGTTAAATCATTCCGATGCAACAATTGATATCACTCGACGATTGAAATCGCTTCATACTTATTTCTGACTCAATATTTCCAAAAACTCCTGCACAACTAAATCGGGTTGTTGGCTGCATCGGGTAGAATCGTAATGCTTGATAAGACTGATGCCGGAATCTATTAAAAGCCCGCACATTTCATCTTCTGTTGCGTTTCGATCGGATGATTCGCTGTCAATTTTCAGCATTCCTAGCTTGTTTTGGTGAAATATCAGAAAGTCAGCTTCTTGGTTTTGTCTCCCTTCCGGTGTGGCGAGTCGGAGTTGGGAGTTGGGGATGAAGAGTGTGGAAGTGCGATCGAGAATTTCGGCTATTTTCACTTGTGCGTCGCAGTGAAAACAAAAACCGTTCCAGTCAATTTCTTTATTTGAGTTAGATAATTCAGTTTCATTATTAGAAGTTATTTTATCTAAATCAGCTTGAACATAATCAGCTTCATTCAAGTTTGCGAATAATCTAGCCCCGCTGAGATTTGCACCGCTGAGATTTGCACCGCTGAGGTTAACTTCGATGGTCAGATTGCGCTGTAAATTCACTTGACTTCGCCGTAGATATCGCTTTAATACAGATTTAAGATTATCTTTTTTAACTTTTTCGTCTAGTGCTTTTGAAAGTAGTTTCCACAGTTTAGCACCAGCATCTTTGATATAATCGTATTCATAGCCTGCGGTTTTAGCAATTTCTATATAAGACTGCCCTTCCCAGGATTGACGAAACACTATTTCTTGAACTTTGTTGAGGCGATCGTAGTTGAGGGCTGTTTCTGCGATCGTGATGGCTTCGTCAACAGTCATGTGTGAAAGTCCCTTACTAGCGGAGCGTTAAGGTAGGCTTAGTATAGATTGTACCGCAACAGGGAGCTAATCTTACTTTTTTATTACTATTTTATTACTTTTTATTACTGTTGAAGCTGCTATTAAGTCGTTATAGTTTAAAAAACTAAGGAATTTTATATGGAACCTGTAACATTGACAGCCGGGGCGATCGCAACTTTGGTATTAATCAAAGCCACGGAGACAGCTACAGAGAAGGCTACTGAACAGCTAGGCAAGCTAGTTGTTGAAAAAGGCCATAATTTGCTATCATTGCTTAAAAGGGAGTCGCCAAGTACAGCAACGGCTATAGAACTATCTCAACAGCAGCCCTTAGATTATAGAAAAGCTGTTCTTGAGTTAGAAGCAGCCACGAACCCGGAAGTCGCTAAAGCAGTCGAGGAAGTAGATACAGCAGTAGGTAAAGATGCAAAACTGGCCTCAGCCGTTAAAGCTTTGACGAATGCACTTCAATCTCAGCCACCAAGTGTCCAGAATTATGGGAAGATAGCAGAGGAAATCAAAGAAATTAAAGCTCTTATTCAGGGGAATGTTTATGGTGACATTAACATCGTCTGACCAAAGTCGCCCAATGGTGGGAAAAAAATTAATAAGCTAGGTAATGGTGCAATGAGGGAATCGGGTCTATTTGCTTTATTTGGTTTTCTGGGAGTAATTATTATACCAATACTAATAGTAGGCTTGCAATATCGTTATTATCCTCCAACAGAAACACCACGACTTCCTCCTCCTACGCAAAATGAGGGGACTAAAAACGAAGTTATAACCTCAACTCCAGCGGCAGATTCATTACCGCCAGTTTCGTCACCGCTCACTCCACCTAAAACACCTGATATTGACAAAAAACCTTTCGTAGAACCCAAAATATCCAGAAATCCAAATATTGGCATTTTAAAAGAAAGTCGCATTTTTAGCGATCGGCTCACATCCAAAAACCCCGAAAGAACTTACTTTTTCACTATAGATAAGTCAAGCAATGTCAGTCTTTACTTAGATCAAGTAACTAACCAAGTTGGAATGTGGCTTTATGTTGACACAAATGGTAATAAAATTATAGATTCTGGAGAGCAGATAGATAGTACCTCGGCTTATAGTAATTCTACCGGAACAATTAGTAGAACTTTAGGGCCAGACAACTATATTGCTACTGTTAAATTTCAAGGTAGCAATACTGACTATAACTTTCAAATTGTTAACGATACAAATGATGCAACTAATGTTAAATCATTGCAAGAACGTAAGACTTTTACTGATACTCTTTCTTTGACTCGTAAAAATCGCCAAAAATATTACTTATTTAGTTTGGAAAGTACCAGTAGTGTCAATATAATTTTAGATCAAGTAACTAACCAAGTTGGAATCTGGCTATATGTTGATACAAATGGTAATGGAGTTATAGATCCTGGAGAACAGATAGATAGTGCTTCGGCTTATATCAATTCAGCCGGAACAATTCAGAAAAACTTAGGTAAGGATGACTATATTCTTCAGGTTCGAGAAACAGGAGGGAACACAAAATATACTTTAACTATGACTTCTCAATAGTTAATAAAAAATTGTCCCTATGATTATTTCTTAGTGTCCGAAAACTTTCCTAAAAATTATCAAATTTCATAATGCTTCCGGGATTTTACTTGTTCTCCCAGTCCGCGAAGGCGGACTTTGTTTGTGTAGACGCGATTTCCAATCGCCCCGAAATTAGTGGTTTTAATATCACCCTCACTCCTCAGATTTAGACTCAGATTCAAAATCCACGCGGTCGTAAATATCACCCAACCGCATCTCAAACTCCACACAACTCAATTGTAATACCGTATCAGCACCATCATACTCAGACAAAATCCACTTATTATCATCCGTCTTGCAAAAATGTTCAACGTGCATCTCGTATTGATCGATCAAAACATACTCTCGAAAACTAGGAATAGAACGGAAAAGCTTAAACTTGCCGCCCCTGTCATAATCCTCCGTCGATGGCGATAAAACCTCAGCCACCATCACCGCATTAGTAATCGTATCTTTCCTGCCCTCAGCAAACTCCAATTTCCCCGCCACCAACATTACATCAGGATAAGTATAAACCCGCTTCGACGGTATCCACAAACGCAAATCGTTGATAAATACTCGATACGGTTGTCCTTTCGTAGCAAAATTTAGTGTACCGCTCAAATTAAGAGCTATTTGATTGTGATTTGGTGTTCCGCCTGTCATAGGGATTATCCTGCCATCCTGATATTCACTTCTAAATTCTGCGGCTTCTTCCAGTTTTAAATACTCTTCAGGAGAGTAATAAGTATGTACTTTTTCCTCAACTACTTGTTCGCGGATTTCTGTTAATGCGGTCATCGTATATCCTCGGACGATCGTACTTACAATTATACAGGAATTCAATCCTTAAAAAATTGGAATGTCAGGACTAAAATCCTTACTAAGAACGGGGTTGATTTATGTGTGTAGATATTAAAACTTGCTTTTACCAAGATAACTTTTTTGGAAAAGGGCGCCAAGTGCGGTATGATGTGAAATTGCGATCGGTTCTAGCGGGGAGCAGCCGCTAGAGGAAACGGGGAAAGTTCGGTGCAAGTCCGGCGCTGTCCCGCAACTGTAATGAAACCCTTGTGGTTTATAAAGTCAGAATGCCCGCCGATATCTAACTCACTTTTGAACGCATCTGCGAGGTACGGATGATGGATGGAATTAATGCGACTGTACGCACAAAGCACAGTCTGTTTGTTTGTACTGCTTGCGCTAGTATTTGGAAAGACGGCAAGCGCGAAGGCAAAAGCGGCGGCCAACAATTTATGGAAGATTTATCGAAACTCGCTAAAGATTGGGAGTTTTGCGATCGATTTGAGATTCAAGAGGTTGAGTGCATGAGTGCTTGCAGTCACTCTTGTGCTGTGTCTTTTGCTGCTGCTGGAAAGTACACTTATCTATTTGGTGATTTGCCTGCAAATGAGCCAGAAAGCATCGAGGCTGTACTGGAATGCGCGGGTCAATACTATGTTAAACCGGATGGTTTGTTGCCTTGGTCAGAGCGTCCTCAAGCTCTGAAAAAAGGCGTTTTGGCTAAGATTCCGCCGCTGGGGAATTAGAGCATTTTCTCGTTACCAGGCTCTGCTTATTGGTGACAACTTAACGTCAAGCCGACCGGATCTCTTGTTTTTATCAAAATCTAGATCCCCCCTAACCCCCCTTAATAAGGGGGGGACAAGAAATATGCTCAAAGTCCCCCTTCTTAAGGGGGATTTAGGGGGATCTAGACTTCGCATAAAAACGACATTTATTGTGGGTTTTAGTCTTAAATTCTCACCTATGGGCAGAGCCTGGGAACGAAAGATCCCATCACAAAACAAAAAACAAAATTATCAATGCACAAAATTCCTGTTACGGTGATCACTGGTTTTCTCGGTAGCGGCAAAACTACCTTAATTCGCCATTTGTTGCAAAACAATCAAGGCCGCCGCATCGCAGTTTTAGTCAACGAATTTGGCGAAATCGGAATTGACGGAGAGTTGCTGCGCGATTGCCAAGTTTGCGATGAAGAAGAAACTGTCAGCAGCAATATTGTTGAACTGACAAATGGTTGTCTTTGCTGCACTGTTCAAGAGGAATTCTTGCCGACTATGCAGGAGTTGTTGAAGCGCAAGGATAAGATTGATTGTATCTTGATTGAGACTTCTGGCTTGGCACTTCCTAAGCCTTTGATTCAAGCTTTTCGCTGGCCGGAAATTCGCACGGGCGCTACTGTTGACGGTGTGGTTGCTGTTGTTGATTGCGAAGCTATTGCTAGCGGTAATTTTGTCGGTGATATTGATGCTTTGATAGCGCAGCGGCAGGCTGATGATAGTTTGGATCACGAAACTCCGATCGAGGAATTGTTTGAAGACCAGTTGGCCTGTGCTGATATGGTACTGTTAACGAAGGTCGATCGCGTGGATGCGGAAACTCAACAGAAAGTTCAAACCTGGTTGCAGCAAGAGTTGCGCCCGAGTGTAAAAATTGTTGCGTCTAAGGGTGGCGAAATTAACCCTGATGTGCTGTTGGGATTTAATGCGGCGGTTGAGGATGATTTGGAGTCCCGCCCCAGTCACCACGACACGGAGGAGGAACACGAGCACGATGATGATATTAACTCGACTTTCTTTATTGCCGATCGCGAATTTGAACCCGAAGCTTTGGTGAAAAAGCTGAAAGCCTTGATGCTGCAGGAAGAAATCTATCGGATTAAGGGGTTTGTGGCGGTTCCCAAGAAGCCGATGCGGATGGTGTTGCAAGGTGTGGGCGATCGTATAGAATATTTTTACGATCGCCCTTGGCAACCTTCCGAACTCCGTCAAACCAAATTAGTGCTGATCGGAAGAGAGTTGGAGCGCGATCGAATTGCAGCTATAATTAGCAGTTAATTATCCGAAATTATTAGTCATACCGCGTGCGCTCGACCTCACTACAAACGGTTCGTAGTGCGGACTTGCATACGCTTTATGCTGCAGACACTGACAAAGGCAGGCGCGAACAACTTTGATGGCGGTTAATAATAATCGCCCGCGATATCAGCATCAACAACGATTCGCTCCAAACACAAACAATTGAAAATTTAGTCTTGACAAAATGCTAGATTACGATAACATTTTAGTCAAGGACTGAATTCCTCACTACTAACCCATTTTATCGCAGGTTTGCTGCACTATCCTTAAGGGCGATCGACAATTATGAACAAACAGCAATTTCTCGAACAACTCAACAGCATTCTCGACCAAAACCACCTGCTGAAACACCCATTCTACCAAATGTGGAACGAAGGCAAACTAGACATCGCAATGCTGCAAGAATACGCACAAGAATACTACCTGCAAGTCCACAACTTCCCCACCTACGTCAGCGCTACCCACGCCGCCTGCGACGACATCAAAATTCGTCAAATGCTCCTCGAAAACCTGATAGAAGAAGAAAGAGGCGCTGCAAATCACCCCGAACTGTGGCTGCGCTTTGCCGAAGGTTTGGGTTTAGACAGAAACGCAGTTCTCGAACGCGAACACTTAGGAAAAACCACCGAATCCGTCCGCATTCTCAAAGACTTAGCCCGCAGCGAATCTCCCGCCAAAGGTTTAGCCGCCCTTTACGCTTACGAAGCACAAATCCCCGAAGTTTCCACAACCAAAATCGCTGGTTTAAAGGAATTTTACGGCATCGATTCACAAGCAGCTTTATCTTTCTTTCAAGTTCACGAAAAAGCCGACGAGTTCCACTCCGAAGCCACTCGCGAAGCTTTGTTACAGGTTTGTGAAACTGAAGAAGCACAACAGGAAGCACTGTTAGCTGCTGAGAAAGCAACTTCTGCTCTTAATTTACTGCTTGATGGGGTTTACGAAACCTATTGTCAAGCTAAGTAAGCTTCAGTTGACAGTTGACTGTTGACAGTTGACTGTTGACTGTTGCTTTCTGGTAAAAAACGCATATTTGCAGGGCGGGTTGAAAAGCATTGGTGTCAACTTACTGTCAAACGTAGTAATAACTTTCTTGTTTGACGACTGGCCCAGATCCCCCCTTAGCTTGCCCCCTACTCGACCCCTACTCCCCTTAAAAAGGGGGGAACCGGAAAATATCAAAGTTCTCCTTCAAAAGGAGAGAACCGGATAGGATCAAAGTCCCCCCTCTTAAGGGGGATTTAGGAGGATCTAGACTCAGCTAGCAGCGAGATTTATCAAAATGTTTACACTGAATAGGACTATTCTCCTCTCTTTCTCGTCAAAATTCCTTGACTGGGACTGAACAGCAAAGCAACCAAAAATAATCCAAACACAACTAATACAATTGCCGCACCAGACGGCATATTCAAATAATAGCTAAAATACATTCCAGCCACGCTAGCTACAATTCCAATAAGCGCTCCCAATCCCATCATTAAATGTAACTCTTTTACCAACAAATACGCTGTAATTCCCGGCCCGATTAATAGCGAAATTACTAACAGCGCCCCCACAGTTTGCAAACTCGCGACAATTGTCAGGGTAATCGCCGAAATCATTCCCAGGTAAATCCAGTTTACCGGCAAACCTGACGCTTGCGCTCCTAAAGGGTCAAAAGTATAGAATAGCAGTTCTTTGTAAAAGATTTTAACCGCCGCCAAAATTATCAAAGTTATGATAAAAGTCTGCTGCACGTCAGCGGGTGCAACTGACAGGATATTGCCGAACAGAAACCCGTCTAAGTCTAATTTGGTTGTCCGCAACAGGCTAATCAGCGTGACGCTAATTGCTAGGAATGTAGACAAAATTAATGCCATGATTGCATCAATTTTTATTCGCGATTGCGATTGAATCCACGCCATGATTACCGCGCTGATAATTCCTGAGATAAATGCGCCGATGGAAATATTGAAGCCCAAGGAAAATGCAACGGGCAATCCTGCCAATACTGAATGGGCAATCATGTCTACCATCATTCCCATTTGTTGTACAATTAAGTAGGAGCCGACTACGGCGCAGAGTATTCCTAGCAAAATTCCGACGGCGATCGCATTTCGCATGAACTCGAATTGTAGCGGCTCAATTAGTAGGTTTAACATCTATAGAAGAAGGAAGTTCGGCAACGAGCAATGTACGGGATTTAACGGATGTTCGGCAGCGGATTTAGCTGTTGTGTCGCTATTGAACAATTATCAAGGGAAATTGACAATCTCGTAGCGACGCACCCTACGGTTAGAATATTTCAATTTGTGTCACGCGGAAACTAAGCTTAAATCGTATCCGTAAGCCTTGTGAATATTAGCAGCGGTGAGGACTTCCCGGCTGGAACCAGCGGCAATTAATCGTTTGTTCAGCAACAATAAATTATCGTATTGTTTTAAGGTTTCGCCTAAATCGTGACTGATTACTAGCAATGTTTTATTTTCGGCTTTGAGTTCGGCAAAAATATCGAAAATAATTTCTTCTGTTGCTTTGTCGATCGCATTAAAGGGCTCGTCGAAGAAGAATAAATCGGCTTGTTGGGCGATCGCCCTTGCTAAGAAAATCCGCTGCTGCTGTCCCCCGGAGAGTTCGCCAATTTGCCGATCGCGCAAATCCCACATTCCCACCCGCAGCAAAGCAGTTTTCACCAATTCCTGCGACTGCTTCGAGAAACTGCGAAACCAACCAGTCTGGACAGTCCGCGCCATCATCACCGAATTTTGCACAGTAATCGGATAATCCCAGTCAATTTGCGATCGCTGCGGCACATAAGCCACCCGCGACAACTGTTCCTTCAACAACCGCCCCTGATATTTTACCAAACCCCGACAGGTCGGGATCAATCCCAGCATCGCTTTCACCATCGTGCTTTTCCCCGCGCCGTTGGGGCCGAACACCCCCGTTAACTGTCCGGGTTCTAACTGGAAATTGACGCTGTTGAGGGCCGAAATTCCTCGATAATTCACAGCCAAATCTTGCACTTCTAACATAATTCCAGATTTTGAGAACGATTCTTGTTCGTAGCTACTAGAATAGGATAACTCTAAAAGTAATAACGATTATCATTCCAGAGGTAAAAATGTTACAAAGATTGACCGGAAAAACCCGCAGATTGTGCGGTGCGGCGGTTTTGGCAATGGGTTTCGGGCTGGTTGGGTGCAGTTTGGGCCCCCAAGCCAGCAATTCCACGCCCCAGAGTAAAGACACCAACTTGCCGAAAGTCGTCGCCACCACTGGCGTTATCTGCGACATAACGAAGGAAATCGCTCAAAGTTCGATCGACACCACCTGTCTAATTAAGCCTGGAGAAGACCCCCACGCCTACCAAACCAAGCCAGAAGACCGCAAAGCCATTGAAACGGGCAATTTGATTTTATACGGCGGCTACAACCACGAACCAAGCATCATTAAATTAATTAAATCCAGCAGCAATCTCGCACCCAAAATCGCCGTACACGAACTCGCCGTTCCCAAACCGCTAATGGGCGAACACGAACACGAACCGGGGGAAGAAAAAGCAGAACAAAAATCCCCAGCCACCGACGAAAAAGTCCCCGACTCTCACGTTTGGCACAATCCTCAAAATGGCATCCGCATGGTAGAAATAATTCGCGACCAATTGAGCAAAGTTTCTCCAAAAAATGCTCAACTTTACACCAAAAATGCCGCCAAACTAACAAATGATTTAAGAAAAATAGATACTTGGATTAAAGCACAAATTGCGACAATTCCGGCCAACCAACGCAAATTAGTCACAACTCACGATGCACTGAGTTACTATGCCAATGCTTACGGCTTAGAAATTGCTGGAGCTTTGCAAGGAGTGACCACAGAAGAACAGCCCGCTGCAGCAAGAATCGCGGAATTATCATCAGAAATTAAGACCGCAGGAGTGCCGACAATTTTTGTAGAAACCACAACTAATCCCAAGTTAATGGAGACTGTAGCGAGGGAAGCAAATGTCAAAATTTCCGACAAAGAACTTTACAGCGACGAGTTAGGAGGTCCTGGCACCGGTGCTGATACCTATGAAGGAATGCTGAAAACTAATACTTGTGCAATTACTTCTGGACTCGGCGGCAATTGTACTTTGCTCCCCTAGGGCGTGTATCGCGCACGATAAACTTGTTGAGCAAGCAATTATATTTACTGTCATTGCGAGGTTGGTGAAACACAGGGAAGCAATCGCAGAATTTATCGATATATAGCCTTTCTGTGCTCTGATATGAGGTACTGTGCGGCCTAAGGAATAGGGCATACCTCACAATGCTTGATAACCGCTGTAGCTTAAAATTGTTGGTGTGCAGTGCAAGCCCTACGGTTAAGCTACGTGCGCCCGAAAGCTCCCTACATTTGCTGAGTGCACAGCAAAACGCAGCTATCGCAATCGCAGGGGTTTTCGATTGCACTTGCTGCATCTGCGATGAATTTAAGGCGAATTTTCCTCATCATCGCTAGTGGGGGGTTTTTGGCCAATTCCCAATTGCTTCTTAGAGGATTTTAAGTTTTTCCAAAGAGCCTTAATATCTTTATAGGCTTTTTCCGCGCTAATCTTCCCTCCTGTTTCCAGCGAGCAAATATAAGTTATTTTCTGAGCAAATTCCTGCAAGTTGGCATTAAACGCCAAGTTTTCTGGCGTAAAATCACCGTAGTAGCGATTGCGAGGATGTAAAAAATCTTCCCGCTCTTTCATAGGCCCCTCCTAATTCAAATTTTGGTTTTGTCTCTGCTATTAATAGCAGTCTTTGCACTTAGTATCGCGACGCTAACTTACTCTTATTGTATTCCGCTGGCAACAATTTTGCTTTTTCGCTTTGTACTTAGCCTGTCAAGGGAATTTTAACCTTTAATTATCCGTATTTTAACCTTAAGTTAACCTAAAAGCACAAAAATTGGGAAATGCGCTGTTCGCATCTCCCTTGAGATATATTTTACGGTTAGTGAACCTATTCTGAACCGAAATATTTATTTGTGGCACTCGCAGCCTGTGTGGCCGCAGCCCTTGCCGTTAGGATGCCCGTCAGCGCAAGCAGTGCAACAATAGTGCTTGCCGCTTTTTTCGACGGCTTCTGTGAGGGTGACAATGCACAAACAAGAAGGACAGGCGCATTTCATTTGGTTGACGGTAGTCATTTTACTTTCTCTTGGTGGGTTTGTTTCGCTCTACTAATATGTGAACACATATTCAGATTTATGTCAAGGAGAGGTCAAAGTTTTGTAACAAAAGGTAAGCGAATAGCGCTAATATGAAAATGAGAATTAAAACCAGCCGGGGAAAGATGTCACCGAAGTCTGCTGTTAACGGAGCGATCGCTCAGCCCGATCGAAAAAACGATACACCAATGTGCGATCGCCCGCATATAGTTGACAACGTGCGGGCCGGGGAAATGCAAACACAGGTGCTCAACACGGCAAAAGCTCAGCGCATGGCAGAGTTTTTCAGTCTTTTGGGAGATGCGAACCGGCTGCGGCTGGTGTCGGTGTTGGCAAATCAAGAATTGTGCGTGTGCGACTTGGCGGCGGCTTTGAGTATGAGCGAATCAGCGGTATCGCACCAGTTGCGGGCGTTGCGGGCCTTGCGGTTGGTAAGTTATCGCAAAGTTGGGAGACAAGTTTTTTATAGTTTACTCGATCGCCACGTTTTAGAACTGTACCGAGCAGTCGCCGAACACTTGGACGAAGAATCTTAAATTAGTCAGCAGTCAGTAGGTAGGGGCGGTGGATGGTGCGTGTCCGCCCTCTTAGCAGTCAGTAGTCAGTAGTCATTAGGAATTCTTGTCGGGGCGGATTTTGTAGGGACGAGTTCACAGATATCTTTGATGCACATCGAAAATACTTATAAACTCGCCCTCCCCAACCAAAGATTTATCTAAGCGATTATGTTTAAAACGGCCCCGACTAGAAACCAGGGCTGATCCCGATCTTATGCTTCGACAACAGTGTGACCGCAAGCAACTACAGCCTGTTTAATAGACTCTTCCGAGGCTTTGGCATCCACGGTGACAGTCTTGGCTGCTATATCTACATCGACTTTAGCATCGGATTCAACAGTTTTGATGGCTTCGGTAATAGTGGTTCCGCAGCCGGCACAGACGATCGAGGGAACATGAAGTTTGAGTGGCATAATTAAACCAGATATTGTAGATTGCAGGATTTATTCTGCTTTTATTTTAACCTGATTTCGGTGGGCTTTCATAATATTTGTTGAAAGTTTAGCTGCGGGTAGAGACTCAGGCATTGCTTTTTGCTGTCTCAGCAGTGGGCTTTCGGTGCAATTCCGGCAGGGGTTGAAAACCCCGGTCGGATTGATGATTTTAGTCCCAGCCGAAGTCTCGATCGCACAATTGAGCTAATCTCTGATTGTGCGATCGATAATACGCCTTCAATTGCTCGTATACTTTCTCGTCTACGGGCGAATATTGGGTAGCGTTGTGTTTTTGGTAGGTCTTGAGTTGGTGCGGCGGCAAGCCTAGAAATTCTAACACGCTGTTGTACGTGACCGCCGGATTGGTATATAAATCTTCGCTTTTGATAATTAAAAGTTGTTCTTTAGGAAATAGTTTCATCCAAGCTGGGAGTTGGTCGGCGTAGATGCCGCGGCTTAAATAAGAGTGGTGTTGGTGTTCGTAACTAAAGTAAGTTGGGTCGGCTAGGAGTTTTTCTAGTTCGCCTTTTAATCTTTCGGGTTCTAGGGCGATCGCCTCTTCAAAAGATAGCGATTCGTATTTAATCTTAATATAGTGATAGTAGTGGGAAATCGCGCGGTCTACAGGGTTTCTCAGCAAAACTATTAATTTGACTTCTGGACACAAATCGTAAATTCGCTGCGGAACTTGGGGGTGAAAAATGTAATAGGGGCTGGCTTCTCCGGTAATTTTGTGTCGGCGTTTTGCTGCTGCGGGAAATTGGGAGTAATACCATTCTGGGCCTTTGTCGAATTGGAGGTCGAAATAATGTATTTCTTTGACGGCGGCGGGGGCGATGTGGGGATGTTGGGTGAGATAGGTGTAGAGGGATGTTGTGCCACCTTTTTGAGCGCCAATGATGATGAAATTTGGGGGATTTGGAGTTTTTTTCACAGTTTTTTGATTTTTGTAGGTCTTGATAATCGATCGCCATTTTAATACCCAGCGTGAAAAATTGTTGCTGCCCTAGGGTCGATCGACCTCCTAGGGACTGGCCACCGCGCCCGAAGCCTGTCAACTTAATACCAATTTTAAAAAAGAATGCAACAGTATTCTTGTTCCCCCCGCAATGCAGCGGGGGGGCTAGGGGGGGGCGAAGAGTGTTGCACGATTCTAGAAAAATGGTATTAATACCATTTTCATAAAGTAGCGCTAGATTTTACCCCCCCAACCCCCCCTTATTAAGGGGGGGCTAAGAATTCATCCATAGCACGATTTTAGAAAAATGGTATCAACCCAAAATTTAACCCGAAAAACCGCAAACCGCCGGGGAATTACTCGTTCCCTGGCTCTGCCTGGTAACCAGTTAAATAATACCGTATTCGATCAAACCCGCCCCGGCGATGAATTGGAAACGATCGCGATCGCACTTCAATAGCGATCGAAATCACTTTAGGGCTGAACGCTGACAATAGGATAGAACTAGACTAGAGTGGAGTTACTCAGCCCAAATCCTTGCGGAGCAAATCTTTGGGAAAAAAATATATCGGCTGCGAGTTCGATCGCCCGTTTGTCGGTTTTATTTTTTCGCTAAAGTGCACATTTTGTAAATTTCTGCAAGGGTTGATATGGATGTTGTGGAAATTGGGAACAATAAAAGTGGGATCGTACTGTTGAGCAGTATCTACCTGCAATACCATCTCTGAAATTATTCAGGAAGGCGTCAATGTTTAAAAGCAAATTATCCAAAGTTATCGTAGTGCTGTTGCGGCGGATTGCTGGCGTGACCAGATATGGGGCTAAACGGCTGATGAGAGCAATGCTGCAAGCCCTCATGGCTATGAGCCGCCGGGCAAAACTGCCAGTGGCGGGCTTTGTGCTGCCGACGGTGACGATGGTGTTGCTGGTAGTGATTTTGTTGACGGTGGCGATTACTCTGCGATCGTTCGATCGGGCAAATACGGCCCGTAACGTGCGCGTGAACCAGCAGGTGCTGGCGGCCGCCACTCCCGCGATCGATCGGGCGAAAGCGAAAATAAACTTCCTGCTGTACGAAGACCCGCAAAGACCGACGGCTACTCCCTCCGATGCAGAAATGTACCGGATGATATCTGATAGCACTGGTGGTGGTGTTGGTAGTACAGATACTTATACCTTTGGGGACGAGACACGTCTAAAACTTAAAGCCGATCTAGA
The DNA here is from genome assembly GCF_963890365.1 of Tychonema sp. LEGE 07196. Taxonomy (NCBI): domain Bacteria; kingdom Bacillati; phylum Cyanobacteriota; class Cyanophyceae; order Oscillatoriales; family Microcoleaceae; genus Tychonema; species Tychonema sp. LEGE 07196. The sequence goes on from NZ_CAWPRX010000102.1 coordinate 47,502, forward strand.
CGGTAACAAAAGTATATTATCCCCCGATCTTCCCATTACCGATACTCGCAGTGTCGAGACCAATGAATCTATAAACACTGCTTGGAGATATCCTGTCGATACAAACAACGATGGTAAATTTGATACTTTTACCCTCTACGGCATATTCTTTCGCAGCCCTCCACGTACTACAAAAGGTGCTAATGCAGGCGAGTTCACGAGGGCAAGAAAACCGCTGGAAGCAAGAACGCCACCGATGTCCCTTGGCGTACTGAAAAAAGGATGTGAGGCAGCAGCAGGTAACATTGCTAGCTTGGTTGGGGATTCCGGTTGGTACAGTATTAATGGCCGATTGTTAAAAAGTTTCTTTGTTTACACGGTTAATGTACCGATTACAGCCTCGGAAGCTAGCAGTTTGGGTGGTAATTATCAAGAATTCACAGGAACTAGCAGCATATCTGCCCTGGAATACCAGCAAGACCAAAGCCGCATTCCCCTCAGCAACAACGCGGTTGTGTACGAAGACGACTTAGAAATATCTCCTGGGCCGCCCCTAAATATCAACGGCCGAATGATTACAAATAGTAATCTTATTGTGACGGGATTGCAGGGCGATGATAATTTAAAACTGTATCAAGTGAGCAGCCAAAATTCGTGTTTTTACGAACAAGAAAATAGCAAAATAATTGTCGGTGGAAATGTGGTAAATGGCGGCTCTGGTGATAATTTTGCTGCTAACAAAGTGCAAGTGCACCTATTTAATAAAGCTGCTCCAATAACAGACCAAAAAATTAGCAAAACACTCGAAAATAAAAAAAGTGGTCAATCTGTTGCATCAAGTGCTTTAGACGTACTTTACAACAACGCAGCCTTTCAGGATCGCATCGATTTGCTAGTGAAGTGGCAAGTTCTTAAAGCCGTTACTGATGACCCATTGTCAGTCCAGCAGAGACCGAAGACTCAGAGCCGGGAGCAAGCACTAGAAAATTACTTTAAACTCACAACTCGAAAAGTTCCCTTTGCTGAAGTGGCATTTGGAGACAGCGGAATTACTGGGTACGGCCCTCCACCAACAGGAACCTCGCCCATTGAATCAGGTAGTAGCGGAGAGAATCTACGACCAGTCGAGAAATGGAACCTTCCGACTGATGGCGAAACTACACTAACTCTCGAACTCAACCAGCTAGAAGCAACAAAGATCGATCCAAACAAGCCGATCGAAGAAGAAACATACCTGGGCGATCGCGTGGTTGCAGGCAACAGCTTGCCTAATAAATGGTGGGACAGCAGTCAAAATAAATTAGTCAGCACAGAGCAACCAGTCCCCGCTGGAAAGTGGAATAGCGACTCAACAGACACAGGTCGCACGCGCTCTTCGCAGATAACACAGCTCGCTGACGTGGGGGCGACAGACCGCGGCAACGGTTTAGGAGAAAAGACAGATGCAGACATCAGAGACGGTTTCTGGGAAGCATCAGCAGCCCAAATACCTAAAACACCAGTCGATGGGATTGGCGGTTTGCGCGTCATCACCAGTGCTGGAGTTTACGATCGCAGAAATTCCTTCCTGCCACCGCCTGTTTGGCTTGATACTGCTGGTAATCCAAAATATGGACGACCAACAATCAACGACTCCTTGACTGCCACAAATACTTACGACGACCCAGCAACACCAACTATTACTGAGCATTACCCCGTTGTCTGGCCCGATACGATGCCGATGTCGCCGCTGGGAAAGGGATCTAAAGTTTATAACAATAATGCTATTGCTGGCAGCCCTCGTGATTCAAATTGGATTGACTTTCTAGGGCCCACAGATGGATCGGGGCTGCCTACCGGAGTAGTCGCTAGTACAACATCCCCCGTTGTTGAGATTGCCACCAAAAATCCCCAATATGCCAAAGGTGATTTGCGGATGCGGGCATCGGCTGTTTATCACTATGCAGAGGAAGGCTACAAGGCAGACGACATTGTTCCACCAGCTCAACCAGCCCAAAAGCCGATAGCCTGCGTCAGCAGCTACTACGACCCCAGCAGCGCTTTGACAGCCCTCAATATCGGCCCGCTACCCAATGTCAGCGGACAGGGAACAGGAACCCAGCCGAAAGTCATCGGCTCTAACAACGGGATCACTTACCCCGCTCCTACAGACAGACCAGCGGGTGCTTCCATTGTCGGGGCTAACGGCTTGCTGAGCGGTGGCGATGCAGTTTTGGATAATCAAGCCAACTTAGTCTTCCCCGACGGTCGCTTTGCCAACGGGCCTTTGCGATCGGCTCTCCAAGTGGCTGACACCGAGCGCACATTGGCACAAAAAGCTGCTATTGACTCAACGAATTGTGCACTTGACATTCTAAAAGGCGCTACTCCCGATCCCGCAAAGATTCCTCACGGGGCAATTCAAGAAGTAGCATTTTTGGATGCCAGAGAAATCAAGGCAGTCGATCGGGACGATCCGACTACCAAGGTTAATGAAACCTTTACCCTGAGCAGTCCTCTTGCTCCAAAGCCCCGACCAGCAGGCTCCCAGGCCGCAAAATTAACAGGAGATTACAATCAGCCCATCGAAGAACGGCAACCCCTAGAAATTCGAGCCACTCAGATTGACTTAGACCAACTGCGGAAAAAGCCGATCGCTCAAAAGAATGATACGGGGCCAAGCCCGGAGTATTTGCTGCCCAACAGTGGAATAATTTATGCTAGCCGAGATGACGCCCTGCCCGATCGCAGCGATCGGACTCTCGATCCCGCGACTGGAAAGATCGATGAAAAGACCAGCAAAAGAGTCAGCCCCTCGGACTCTCTGCTAGATCCAACCCGCAAACCCAACGGCATAGTCTTAATCAACGGTAAGGAACTATTCCGCGGCACGAGCCCGGACGTGGGGAGTGTGACAGATTTGGTCAAGCAAAAAGGCTTGACATTAGTTTCTAATTTGCCGGTTTATATCAAAGGAGAGTTTAATCTTCACACCGGGGGCACTACTGGGCAAGAGTTTAAGCAGGCACTGACCGGTTCTTGGACTACAGCTAATTTCTACGAAGGTCGAACCACCCTTAATGAGAGCTTTGCTTGTCGCAAGGGCGACCCGCGACTTACGGCTTGTCAGGGTGACAAATGGCGTCAGGCAACTGTCCTAGCAGATGCTGTCACCCTGCTGTCAAACAATTACCGTTTTGGCTTCCGCAACGAGGGTGACTTTGACCTCAGAAATAATGTCGGCGCTGCTGCTGTAACACTCCGCAAAGAGCAAGGATTTTTCAACAACAACTTTGTGACTAACGGGCTCACTAGCCAAGCATTCTTAAAGACTGGCGAGCTTGTTGGAACTGGAGGGCTTACAGATGCAGACTACAAAGATGTCAAAAATAAGCTGGATAGTTCTTACTTCACTAACTTCGCCACCCCTGTCCAGCGGCGCGGCGACTTCCCAGAGTATTTGATGGAAGTTTGCATGAAACTGCCTGTTTCTGAATGCAAAGCTAACGACTGGTTTGTCGATCCGCTAGCAGCAACACCAGTGAGGGCAAACACTACCGCCCCAAGCACTAACTGGAAAGCTGGAACAACTGCTACTCCCCCAGCATTAGAGTTGCAACGTTTCCCCCGTCGCGTTGCTTTTAAAAGAGATCCCAGTAGTTATGCTTTGACAAGCCCGCCAGTGCCTTTAGGAATTGATGGTGGCGTTGTAGAAGGCAGGGGCGCTCGAAAAGCCAATTCTCTGTGGTTTGCCACGGCACCTTCCCCTACAACTATGAGTTACGACGGGACTGCTGGTGTGCCCTTTCGACTCAACACCAATGTCAATGATTGGAATAATCAAGCGTGGTTGCCGCCTTCCTCACCAACTGCTACCGTGCAGCCGCTGCTGATGCCGGTCTTGCAGATCCAAACAGTGACGGAGACTACTGGAAGTGGGACAACTCCACCCCAAGGCGGTACCGTTACAGGAACGGGGTGGATAACCCGAGCCGACAAAGACACAACATATAATTTAATCATCGGCTCCGGCGACATTCCTTCACGAAAGCTCAACAGCACTACGGGTGAATTTAACGGTGGCTTGCAAAACTTCCCCCGCTTCTTGGAGAGCTGGAGTAATGGCACAACAAACATTAAGGTTAAGATTCAGGGTGCTTTCGTCCAACTAAACCGCAGTGCCTTTAGTACCTCACCATATCAGCCGATTTTGCCAGCGAAATCTCCGCAGAGGACAGATCCAGCAAGGACTCTAAAAAGTCTTTTCGCTCCCCCAACGACTCCTACTCCTACAGTTACTTATACACCTCCCATAGCTGACATAGACACAAAATCCCCCGGATACAAAATTGAGGGCTTAGGTCTCATTCCCTTCTTCAGACCACCAGATCGGGATTGGGGTTATGACGTGGGTATGCTATCTCAGCCTCCTGACTTGTTTACCCAAAGGTTCACTACTCCTCCGAGAAAGACTGAGCCGGCCGAGTATTTCCGGGAAGTACCTCGCAATGACAAGTGGGTAAACACTTTGATGTGCGGCGTTACGGACGACTCTGCAGCCACGCCGGCTACCAAAACCGTCGATCCTACCAATGCAACTCAATGCCCCATTTAAGCCTCTAACTTTCCGCCGTGCAATTACTGGAGTCCTATTTATGACTGAGCAAAAACAACACCAAAATTTATCCGAGTCACCAGATGGCGGCTACACGATTATCGAGTCATTGGTAGCGATGATTGTAGTATCGGTGCTGATGATCGCGATCGCCCCTGTGATGGCTTTCTCAGTAGCGACCCGCGTCCAAGCGCGGCGGATAGAAGTGGCCACACAGGCGGCGAAAACTTACATTGACGCTCTGAGAGTGGGGGCGACTCCGATTCCAAACGAGACCTATGTGAAGGTTGCCGGGGCTCCGACCGCTCCTTCCGAGATTCCGGCTCCGGCAAACAAAACTAACTTGTACTGTTTTAAGTCAGAGCCAACGAGCGCAGCCTGTGGTAGCCAAAAAGACTTTTACGTTCAGGGTATTCGTTCTGCTGGGGACAACCCCACAGACACAGGCTATTCTTTAATAGTCCGCGTTTACAGAGCCGATGCCCCCTTCGGTTCTTTGACAACCGGACAACAATCAGTTGCCAATTCCGGGATCGGGAACCCTAAAGCGCCTTTGGTGGCGATGCAGACAGAAATCCCGCCTACTACAAAAGGAGGTACTTCGGCTTATCAATCGTTGCGCGATCATACAAAGAAACCGTCCCCGTGATTGAATTTAAAATCGCTCCCCCATTTGACAAAGGAAACAGTCAAAATGAAAAGTTTACTCAGGTTGCTTCTCAAAAGTCAGCACCAACGAAACCGCTCTCACCCAACTCAAACAGAAAAGGGCATGACTCTTGTCGAGCTATTGGTGGGAGCGATTATGGCGTTTTTAATCATCACCCCGATGCTCGCCTTTGTAGTCGATATGCTGAATACCGACAGAAAGGAACAAGTCAAAGCAAACACCGAGCAAGACATTCAGGCGGCAGTTGATTTCATCGGCCAAGATTTGAGCCAAGCTATTTATATTTACGATCGAGCAGGAATCAATGAGATCAATAAGGTTCCTAATACACTTCCTCCTTCTCCTGCAAATACCACAGGTACTCCAATTTTAGTATTCTGGAAGCGACAGCAAATTAAAAATGCTGTTCCTATTAATTCGGCTGTTGATGCAAAAAAACCAAGCGATTGCCCAGATGACGGTAGTGAGTGCAACGACACTTATGTACTATCATTAGTTGCCTACTACCAGATTAAAGATACTACACCTAACCCTATTTGGTGTGAGCCTTCAGGAGGCACTTGTCCTACTCGTATTGCTCGCTATGAAATTAGGGATGGAGTGAAAAACCCAATTTCACCCCCATCCGATCCTGCAAATCCTTATTACAGTCTTGATGAATCAAGCGAATATCCACCAGATAAAGCTTTTGATCCAAGTTTTGACATTAGTAAGCCCACATTAAACGTGACGAAGAGAGCAGATTTTAAGGATGGTGAAGTATTGGTTAATTACATTGACCACAGCCCAGGCCCGACATTATCAACCACTGAATGCGAGAATGCTCTTGGCAATCCTACCGATACCACAGTAGTTCCCCCAAAACCAATCCCAGAAACAACCCTAAAAATAGCAAACCCAGATAATACAAATAGCTTTTACGCTTGTGTTGATACAGCGAAAAACACAGCCAGAGTTACGATCCGAGGAAATAGCCTGCGCCGCATTCAACCCAACGATGCTGCTTACGATGACAAAAAATCGGCATTTTTCCCAACAGCAAGCATTCAAGTACAAGGTTTAGGTGCGCGAGGAAAGTAACTGCTGCCTGAAACGCAATTCCCGATCGCCCGCAGCCGATCGCCCAAACAGGAGAAAACTATGAAAACCCCACCAATATTATTAAAACTTTTGCATAACTCTACCGCCAAATCCCGCCCGAATTTCCACAATACTGCATCCAAAAAGAACGATGCAGGGTTCACTCTTATAGAAGTGCTGATCATAGTCCTGATTTTAGGCATATTTGCTTCCATCGCCGCTCCGAGTTGGCTGGGATTCATCAACAGACAAAGAGTCCGCACAGTGAACGATCGCGTTTTGCAAACCCTGCGAAGTGCACAAAGCGAAGCCAAGCGAAATAAGAGCGATCGAGTAGTTACATTCACTTTATCTGACCCGCCAACAGCTACAATTAAGACAGATCCCGCCCAAAACCCCCCGCTACAAACAGTGACTTTCGATGGTGGAGGCGAAATAAAGGCCAAACAGATTAAACTTTCTGTTGCTAGCTGTCCTAAAGGTGTCTGCACGGATACTACTCAACCACTGACTTTTAATTATAACGGTGTAGTCGATATAAACAATTCAAACAATCCAAAATTACCTCTTGTGGTCACGGTTTCTGCTGTTGGAGGCGGTATAAAGCAATGCGTAATTGTCGAAACCCTAATCGGAGGAATGAGAACTGCTGAAGGAAATAATTGCCCACCACCACCATCCTAGTTTTCAATAAATTTAATTTTAATCTCTAACAGCGATTCCGCGCAAGTTCAGAATTGCTCAAATATATTAATACCAATTTAAAAAAGTCTTGCTAAAATCCTCAATCTTATAGCAACTATCAAAATCTCGCCGCCCCAAACTTAGGCAAAGCCTTTTTGAAAGAATCAACTCAACCTCAAACGTAGTTAGGATCGAAAACTTAATCACCTAAACATCTGCCACACTCCACTCTCCTGCAGGTTGCCCGATCGAAGGAAGCACAGCCTCCGCACCTGCATTACCAGGCAGAGCCTGATAACCAGTAGAACGTCGCTATCAAAGCCTTTCGAGCTTTAGTGCGATCGCAAATTTAGCAGCCCCGCAGCCTCTCATTCACAGCAGATGCCATCCCCCCTGCAACCTCCCAATTATGTATGTAAATTTTATTTAAGCGCCCTATATATTAACCAAACTCAAGAACTAAAATAAATAAAAAATAGCGCCTCCTAGCTATTTTTTTGAGCTAAATATCAAGGAGTGCATTTACGTGTCAATACATAAAACGCTCAAAGACAGAACCGCTGGATCTGCCGCAGGTTTTACAATGATTGAAATGTTGATAATTATAGCAATAGTGGGGATATTTTGTGCGATCGTCACCCCCTCTTGGCTCATGTTCCTCAACAACCACCGTTTGAAGGTATCAGTCGATCGGGCTTATTGGGCAATGGAATTAGCCCTAAGCAACGCCAAACGCGACAAAATATCATGGCAAACCAGCTTCAAAGAAGTAGTCGGAAAAAACGTACAAGTAGCAATCCACCCAGCCGATATTACCCCAGCCCAAGTACCAGCCCACCAATGGAAAAACCTAGAACCGCAAATTCAAATACATACAGCTATAAACGACAAAGGAGGATATGAGACAACACTGCTCAAAGTAGATGAAAACAACAAACCCACAGACAAGGGAACAATCCGGCGGGTCAGGTTCAACTTCCGAGGTTGCGCCGTTTATAAGGGTAGCGACGAATGCGGCCAAACAAGCCTAGAAGCAAAAGGGAGACTAACACTATTCCATCCCCATTTAAAAAATAGCGAACGCTGCGTCATCGTCTCTACACTTTTAGGACATCAACGCATCTCCCAAAGACAACGCACAGCTCAAGACAAAAGATATTGCTACTGAGCTCTAGGGTGCGTCAGGGAAAACGATATTACCCACAGTCAGGAGACGGCAGTACCGTGTCCCTACAAATGGGGCGATCATTTTGTGGTAGGGAAACGGCATTGCCGTGTCCTCCATCGCCCCACCGGGCGATCGTTATATTCGATCGCCCGATCGATTTCACCCATTACCCAAAATCAGGAGACGGCAGTGCCGTGTCCCTACAAATTGGGTGATAGTTACATTCGATCGGGCGATCGATCATTGTGGGGTAGGGAAACGGCACTGCCGTGTCCTCCATCGCCCCGTTGGGCGATGGTTATATTCGATCGGGCGCTCCGGTTAATTTCACCCATTACCCAAAATCAGGAGACGGCAGTGCCGTGTCCCTACAAATTGGGTGATAGTTACATTCGATCGGGCGATCGATCATTGTGGGGTAGGGAAACGGCACTGCCGTGTCCTCCATTGACGATAATTGTGGGGTAGGGAAACGGCACTGCCGTGTCCTCCATTGACGATAATTGTGGGGTAGGGAAACGGCATTGCCGTGTCCTCCATTGACGATAATTGTGGGGTAGGGAAACGGCACTGCCGTCTCCTCCATAGCCGTATTGTCGATGGTTATGTTCGATCGGACTCACAATTTTACCCATTACCCAAAATTAGGACACGGCAGTGCCGTGTCCCTACAATTTTTATATTCCTACTATTCTATTTTTATACCATGCCTTACGACCCCCAAAAACACCACCGCCGTTCTGTTCGTCTTAAAGGATACGATTATACTCAACCCGGTGTTTATTACATTACCATTTGCACCAAGGCACGACAATGTATATTTGGCGAAGTGATTGACGGTAAAATGCAATTAAATTTTTTAGGTTATCTTGCCCACATTTGTTGGTTAGACATTCCCAATCATTTTTCCCGCTTTCAATTAGATACCTTTGTGATTATGCCCGATCGTGTACATGGACTTTTGGCGATCGTTGACAATACCCCGGTAACGACACAGCAAAGGCGTGTCCCTACCCCCGAACAATTCGGTCAACCCGTTCGCGGTTCTATTCCTACCGCGATCCGTTCGTATAAAAGTGCTGTTACGAGATTCATTCATAGGTTCTGCGAAACAACAGAAGTTCCTGTCTGGCAAGATGGTTTTTACGAATCAATAATCCGCGATCGAGAAATTTTGAATTGTAAAAGGCAATACATCATCAACAATCCTCAGCGTTGGGGCGACAATCCTCAGAAATTAGAACATCAAAAAAATCACCCTATTTTGCTAGATTTGCGTTTTTAAACATTGGTAAAAATACCGTTTGTAGGGCAACGGCACGGCGCCGTGTCCGACATTTTTGTAGGGCAACGGCGCCGTGCCGTTTCCTCCATCGGCGTGTTGTTGATGGTTATATCCCGATCGCCCCAGCGATAATTTTGCCGTAGGAAAACGGCACGGCGCCGTGTCCTCCATCGCCCGATCGCCCCAGCGATAATTTTGCCGTAGGGAAACGACACGGCGCCGTGTCCTCTCCATCGCCCGATCGGGCGATGGTTACATCCGAATCCGATCGCGCAATCAATTATTACCCGTTACCCGAAATCAGGACACGGCGCCGTGCCGTTTCCCTACAAATTGGGTGATGGTTACATTCGATCGGGTACGATTTTACCCGTTATCCGAAATCAGGAAACGGCACTGCCGTTTCCCTACTTACTCGGCGCAATCTTCTCAATATTAATCAGCGCCTCCATCACCGACTCCACAATCGGCGCCGCCACCACACCCCCCGAACCGCCCTTCGGCTCATCAATCACCGCCAGCACCACATACTTAGGATCTTCCACAGGCATTATCCCCACAAAGCTAGTAATAATCGCCTTGTGAGAATAACCCCCCCCAGCATTAGCTTTTTGAGCCGTGCCCGTTTTCCCAGCAATCCGATAGCCGGGAATTTGTGCAGCTTTCCCCGTACCGCCATCCACCACAGTTTCCATCATTTCCAAAACCTGCTTAGTAGTTTCCGGCGAAAACACTTGCTTCGGAACAGCCCTCGGAAGCTTCCAAAAAGCTTGACCGTCGCGATCGAAAAGTCCCCGCACAACATGAGGAGTTACCAACTTACCACCGTTGGCCAAAGCTCCGTTAAGCTGCACCAACTGTATCGGAGTAATCGAAAAACCCTGACCAAAAGCAGTAGTAGCAACTTCCACCGGAGAATTAATAAATTGCTCTCGATTTTTAAGCTGACTCGTTACTTCAAAAGGCAAATCACTTCCTGCCGTTTGTCCCAGTCCAAGTTTTTCTAAAGCTTGATAGTAAAGAGAAGGTTTCATGCTTCTCATTACGTGCACCATCCCCACATTACTCGAATGTTTCAAAATATCTGTCACCGTAGAACGCCCGCGAGCGCCTGCTTGTTGGTAATCGGAATTTTGGATAGTCCAGCCATCGATATAAATCCGACCTTCGTCATTAAATACAGTGTTAGGTTTGACCGCACCAGCTTCTAGGGCGATCGCCACATTAATCGCTTTAAAAGTCGAACCAGGCTCGTAAACATCAGTTACAGCCCAATTTTTATAGCGCGACAAATCGAAATTAAAATATTGATTTGGGTCATAGGTAGGTTCCGCTACCATTGACAGTAATTCCCCGTTGCGGGCATCCATCACAATCACCGCGCCCCGCTTCGCCCCGTATTCCTTCATTTTGTCCTTAAGAGCAATCCGCGCCGCCCGCTGCAAGCGACTGTCGATCGTCAGTTGCAACTTCAAATCATCTAGCTGCACAAAACCAGCCGTCAGCCGATCGGGCACCCAATGTCCGTCGATCGACTTGCTAAATTGAATCGACGGCATCGATCGTTCCAGCAAATTCTGCTGACTGTACTCTACCCCAGCTTGTCCCTTCCGTTCCCCATCCACATAACCCAAAACATCCGCCGCCAACTCCTGCTGCGGGTAAAAACGCTGCTGCTGTCGCACCAACTCCAGCCCATCCACCGGAGTATGTTTAATTTGCATCCGCCCCACGCGATCGGCCACCTCTTGAGCCAGAGAATCGGCAATAGTAATACCAGTTTCGCCCAGATTAAACCGGCGCAGCAGTTCAGTTTCCGGCGTATTGCCCGGATTTCGTTCGATCGGCAGCATCGGAGCCAAAGAAGCCGCAACTTCAGCCTTTGTATGGTTGAACAGCTTCGGGTGAGCGTAGAGCGTGTACACCTGTCTGTCGATCGCCAAAACATTGCCCCCGCCGTCAACAATCGGGCGTCTCGGCACAAACGGCTTAGACTTGAGAGTTTGCTGCTGCTCGGCCTGTTTCCGCAGCGCCGGAGCCCGCGTCACCTGCAAATAAAACAAATTCACAGCCAACCCCAGCCCCCCCAACATCAACACCGCCCACACAGCCCACAAGCGAAACTTGCTGCGTTTTAAACGCTCTAGGGGTGGCCGAGGCTGCCTGCTAGCAGTAGCATAAACTCTAGGTTTGCTTGGTTGGCCCCACCAAGTGCCATCCCTCGACGCTTTTGGACGTTTAAAGTTCGGCGATCTGTAGCGGTCAAAACGGGGATCGTAGCTCATATAGCCTTTCTCAAAAAGGTGAGGAGTTGAGATTTTAGATTTTAGATTTTAGATTTTAGATTTTAGATTTTATACCATTTTTCTAAAGATATGCTATGGATGAAGTCTTAGCCCCCGCCGAACTCGCGGGGGGGTTGGGGGGTAATATCTAGCGCTACTTTATTTCATTGGTATTAGATTCTTCGACTTCACGAGCGAACAAGTTTGAGTAAAAAGCATTTTTTTATTATAGTGCGGGCTTCCCCGCTCGCGTATTGTACTCGATCGGGGGAAGACGCTCATAGGAGAGTTCGAACTAGAAACCTGTTTTCTAGAAACTTAGCTATTGCGCTGTTTCAGGGGTGCTTCGGCTAACGCCCACTGTTTCGAGATGGGGGAGTGCGCCTGACAATTTGTTCAAGCCTCCAGATTCATCTGTGGAGCCAATCTCCAATCTGCAATGCCAAGATCACCTCAATAGCCCAGTGGCGTTTCCTCGCCCGATCGATTCTTGATAGCGGGTTCTTCAGAATTTGGTGCCACCACACCGGGCGATCGGCGATCGGGAACCGGTTGCAAGAAAATCGTATCCGACGGCTTCTGCGGCATCAAACCAGTTTCTGGGTTTTGGGCTTCCTTAGCAAGTTGGTGTTTCAACACTTCGCTAGCAGCAGTCAACTGCTGTTCGCGGAGTCGCAAAGTTTCCAGCTTTTGATACTCCTGACTCCACCGCTGCTCGCTGTAGACAGTCAAACCGTAGAGACTCAGAGCACCGCCTAAAAGCAGAAGCGCCACCGCTGACGAGGCGCGCTCCACCCGCAAAAGAGACTGGAGCCACATCGGCTGCCGCTGACGGTCGGGCATCACTTTCAGCACCGATGCTTCGGCGCGAGGCCGTGGCTGTGCCTCGGCGACCTCGTAGTTGGGCAATTGCGGCCCTGTCTTTGCCCGTCTAGCTCTAGCAATAGAAGTAACTTTGCTGTTGGGTTTTTCTGGGGCGGGCTTGTTGGTCGATCGAGAGCGGCGAGAATCCACGGATCTAATAGCAGCGGTCATACAGTTCACCAATACGTAAAGTGGGTCAGTTTCAGCTTTAGAACTTATCAGAAAATTGGGTTGAAAACCCCGTCTTTTGAGGACGGATTTTTTCCATTGTTTCCATTGTTAAGTAAAACAACAAATCCATCTTAACAAATGAATATGGTAGAATAACTAAATCAGACAAGATGTAAAAACCTACCCCCGGACTGGGGGAAAGTCTAGGCCCAAAAGATTTTTGAGGAGATATGACTACACAGCTATGCTGCAAACGTAGTCAGCGAAAGGAACCCACGCTTGCGTGGGATATTAAGACATAAATGTCTTAAGAATCCCCTTGCCTTAAGGCCGGGGAGTGTCAATCAGTTTACCGCTGTCTCTTGCCGGAGGCAACAGCCAAAGCCTGTGTAGCTTCAACTATCTGAAACTGGACAATCAATATTTCGGAACTATAACAATCTGTCGATCGATTTAAGTAACTGCTTCCCAGGCTCTTTTGGGGAGCCAATATCACTCTTGAAGAGCCTCACTTAATAAAAAGGTAGGCTCTTCCTCGCCTGTGGGCCCTGCTTGCCCTCGAACTGGTAACGAGTCAATAATTTAGGATTGCCATAGCATTTCGTACCGTGGGGCAGGCGGGAACCTTAAAAGCCTCTGGAGACATCGACACTCTCCATTGACTCAGGAAATTCCTCGCCGACATCGCCGAGTCGCCGAAAGAGCAAACCCACAGAGCGATGTTGCGAATCTCCGTGCCTTTAGCAGTCGTGATGATGTCAATAAACATACCCGATCAACCAACTCACCCAGCCTGCGATCGGTCACTTTGACTTGAGAATTTGCAAAAAAAAAATAAATCTTTGCCGGTTCCCCAGAATCTATGTGAAATTAATTAACAAATGCAGTATTGTAATCAACGAGCGAATCGTCGATCTATTCGTGCCAGCATTGTTTCTCAAGTACACTATTCCCTTCCTTGCGATGGGTTTTAAATGTTTAAGGAGTGTTTATGAACAAGGGATTAATTCGTTTGACTTTGGTAGTGGGCTTGGCAGCAGCCCTCGGAGCCTGTGGCGGTGAAAGCACCACTACTCCTACTCCCAGCGGTACTGACACCACTACTACTCCTCCTCCTGTTACTTCTCCAGTACCGAAGGAATCTCCAAAAGCTACTCCAGGCGCTGGTGCAACAGTTGCCCCTAAAAAGGCTCCCTAACTACAGCTATATCGGAGTCTAGGCTCAACCAGCCTAGCCTGCGGGTGAAAAAGGTTTGCTCCTCGCATTTTTTCATCTCCTCAGTCTAGGCCTCAAGTTGGGTGTTAATTTTTGTGTGATGCTTTGACTACAGTTCAGCACCTCCCCTTACTGTCGGAAAGTCCGCTGAGCGATCGGTTACAAGGGCATTCCTTTTCAAGTCGAAAATTTGACTCCAGGCCAGCAGGTTTTGAAACTTAAGCCTCTGACGGGGGGTTTGAGGACTGTGCCGGTACTGTTGCCTCAACTCGAAGGTCAACCTTCGGCGATCGCCGACTCTACACAAATTTTGCACTCGATCGAGTCTCGCTTTCCATCGCCACCGCTGTTACCCGCAGACGAGAGGAAGCAACTAGAGGCTTGGACGATCGAAGACTGGCTCAATGAAAGCATCGGCATCGCTACTCGATTTGTTTACTACGAGTTTGGCGCCGGTGCGGGCAAACAAATTGACCCCTCTATTTTGAGCCAATTAGTAATTTAATTGGCGCGCCGCCAGTTCGGTATTAACCCAGCCTCAGCAAAACTCGCCCAATTGCGGCTGAGTGCTGCTTTAGATTTTTTGCACCTGTGCTGGCAGGATGGTGCTTATTTGGTAGGCGATTCTTTGAGTGTGGCAGATATTACTGCTGCCGCCCTGCTGAGTCCCTTAGCTTTGATTCCTCAATACCGCGCTGACTATCCTTGGCTGTTCGATCGCATTGCCCAAATCCACGAACTTTGCGGCGAAACCCTGCCTCCGGGATTTTAAAATCTACCTGTCGGGCGATCGCCCGTGCCTAAAAATTCCACTTATTCATCATCAAGTGTCTAGCGTCCTGAAACTAGAAAAAGGATATGCCACATAACGCAGAAAAAGTCAATAACTTTTTGACAAGACTCTAAAATTTTCAATTTGTTTTAAGATTCATATACTTAAGAGGCGAGCAGTAAGATGAAAGCTCGATCGCCAGCGAAACAATCCGATTGCCTGCTGTGCGGGCAAAGGGGCGCGCGCGGCAGCCGCAGCACCGGCAAAATCATGCTAATCAGTGGTAGGATGAGCAATCAAAAATGTATCTAAATGTAAAGTGCTGCGGCGCTCTAGGTTTTGAAAGCCATTTAGTTAAAAGATTCAGGTAGGTAGTTTTATGCCCGCGACCGTACCCTTTGAACAAATTGACCGTATTGTTGGGAATCAGCACCACGATCCATTTGAAGTCCTAGGCCCCCACACGATCGAAAATAATGGCAAAAAAGTCTGGGCCGTCCGAGCTTATCTGCCCAATGCGGATGCGGTATCGGTAGTATTGCCGGAGTCGAGGGCCCAATACCCGATGAAATCCGAGCACCACCCTCACTTTTTTGAATGTACGATCGAAACTCCAGAACTAGCAAACTATCAACTGCGGGTCAAAGAAGGAGAACACGAACGTTTCATCTACGACCCCTACGCATTTCGATCGCCCAAACTCACAGAATTTGACCTTCACCTATTCTCAGAAGGCAACCACCACCGGATTTACGAAAAACTGGGCGCGCACTTCACCGAAGTAGACGGAATCACAGGAGTATATTTTGCCGTTTGGGCTCCGAATGCCCGCAACGTATCAGTTTTAGGCGATTTCAACTCTTGGGACGGCCGCAAACATCAAATGCGGAAATCTCAAAACGGCATCTGGGAATTATTCATTCCGGGACTATCCTACGGAACTCACTACAAATACGAAGTGAAAAACCAAGACGGACATCCCTATGAAAAGTCCGACCCTTACGGTTTCCAGCAAGAAGTGCGGCCGAAAACAGCATCAATTGTCACAGACTTAGATAACTACACTTGGCACGACAGCGCTTGGATCGAACAGCGGCGGCAGACAGACCAACTGACTCAGCCAGTTTCGGTTTACGAATGCCACATCGGTTCTTGGCTGCACGCCGGTACAGACGAACCCGCGATGCTGCCAAATGGTGACATAGAACCAGCAGTTGCGGTTTCAGAACTCAAACCAGGGGCGCGGTTTCTGACTTATCGAGAATTGGCCGATCGGCTGATTCCCTACGTCAAAGATTTGGGATTCACTCACATCGAATTGCTGCCCATCGCCGAACATCCCTTCGACGGTTCCTGGGGCTATCAAGTAACCGGCTATTTCGCGCCAACTTCCCGCTACGGCACACCGGAAGATTTCATGTATTTTGTTGACCAGTGCCACGCCAGCGGCCTTGGCGTACTCGTGGACTGGGTACCGGGGCATTTCCCCAAAGACGGCCACGGTTTAGCATTCTTTGATGGAACTCACTTGTACGAACACGCCGATCCCCGCAAGGGCGAGCACAAAGAGTGGGGAACGCTAGTCTTTAACTACGGCCGCAACGAAGTTAGAAATTTCCTAGTATCAAACGCTCTGTTCTGGTTTGACAAGTATCACATCGACGGAGTTCGGGTAGATGCAGTAGCTTCCATGCTGTATTTGGATTATTGCCGGGAACCAGGAGAATGGCTGACCAACCAGTACGGCGGCCGCGAAAATATCGAAGCGGCAGATTTTCTGCGGCAGGTAAATCACGTCATTTTTAGCTATTTCCCAGGATCGCTGTCGATCGCCGAAGAATCAACCTCTTGGCCGATGGTATCTTGGCCGACCTATGTAGGGGGCTTAGGCTTCAACCTGAAGTGGAACATGGGTTGGATGCACGATATGCTCGACTACTACCATATGGACCCGTGGTTCCGCCAGTTTCACCAGAACAACATAACTTTCAGTATGTGGTACAACCACAGCGAGAATTTCATGCTGGCTTTGTCCCACGACGAAGTAGTCCACGGCAAGGCCCACATCATCGGCAAAATGCCTGGAGACGAATGGCAAAAGTTTGCAAACGTGCGGTGTTTGTTTACTTTTATGTTTACTCATCCCGGAAAGAAAACGATGTTTATGGGGATGGAGTTCGGCCAGTGGCATGAGTGGAACGTTTGGGGGGATTTGCAGTGGGATTTGCTGCAATTTGAACCGCACCAAAAGTTGAAGCTGTTTTTTAAGGATTTGAACCATTTGTATCGCAGCGAAACTGCACTTTACAGTCAAGATTTTGCTGAGGATGGGTTTGAGTGGATTGATTGCAGCGACAACCGGCACAGCGTGGTAGCCTTTGTGCGCCGCGAGAAGGATGGCGATGAGTTTGTGGTAACGGTGTGCAATTTTACGCCGCAGCCGCACTCTCACTATCGCGTAGGAGTGCCGGAACCAGGTTTCTATACGGAGTTGTTTAACAGCGACGCGCGGGAGTACGGTGGCAGCAATATGGGGAATTTGGGAGGTAAGTGGACTGAAGAGTGGTGGTTCCACAACAGTGCTTATTCGATCGACTTGTGTTTGCCGCCTTTGGGGGTGTTGATCTTGAAGATCGATCGGGCAAAAACACAAGCAAAATCTCAAGAGTTTTAAGTAATGAGAGTTTTGAGTTAACAATCAAAACTCGATTCTATGTCAAACTTTGAGGGTATTTAGAAACCCGGTTTATCTAAGAAACCGGGTTTTTTTGTGTTGTTTTTGTGGATGCAAACCTGTTATCTCAATTCCGGTTGTACCGTCAGGTAACTGTTGAGTGTTGACTGTTGAGTTTTGACTGTTGAGTTTTGACTGTTGAGTTTTGACTATTGAGTTTTGAGTGTTGAGTGTTGAGTTTTGAGTGTTGAGTGTTAACTGTTGACTCGATTTTATTATTCAGAGGCAACCGGAAACGATATTATGTGTAAGGTGGGCCGAACCGCGCGCGCCACCCCGATAATACCAATTTCATAAAGTAGCGCTGGATATTACCCCCCCAACCCCCCCTTATAAAGGGGGGGCTAAGACTTCATATATAGCACATCTTTAGAAAAATGGTATAAGTATTAGTTTGTAGGGCGTGCACTGCGCTTAGTGTTGACGGGGTAGCCTGCGAATGCCGCCACCGTTAGACTTTGTTTCAGCGTTTTAATTCCGAACCCAAACTCCGTATAGGAAATTTCAATAGACTTCTTGCAAAAATAGTTAGGACGGGCACGCGAGCCCGTCCCAAAATTTGATTAATATCGTTGACCGTTGCATCGTCAGGTGATTTAACCGGCGCTAGAACACAGAGTACACAGAGTCCGAGAATATATATCTGAATCATTCCGATGAAGAGAGGATTTGATGTAAAAGGACTTTTGCAAGAGGTCTATTGTTTGAAGGACAGAAAAATCGGAACTTCAAATAGCGATTTTCGGCTTTTTCTTTCCAATTCCAAATTCCCTGCGCGGGCCAATTCCCAATTCCCAATTCCCAATTTTTAATTTCGAGTATCAGAAGTGCCAAGATTATAAGAAACTTTAGACTGCTCAACTGCCACTACTTCAGAAATAGAGTGTTCTTCCCCTGCATTTAAATTCGGCAGCGGCATATGTTTCATTTCCCAAACCTTTAGCAAAATTAGATATTCATAAAAAGCTTGCAGCGTGCACCAAGCTAATCCTGCTTGACCGTCAAGAAATCCGCCGAGTAAAATATACATATAAAAAAAGCGCACCACAGGGCGCAAAGGCAAGCGCAAAGAAAAATCTTTCAAAGCGCGCCGCCTTTCTACCTCCGATGCGCCAAACAATAAATCCCACCAATTTACTTGACCCGCTGCTAATTGGCGGAGAGTTTCGGCCGCTTCGTCAGTCGAGTAGCGGTTGTGCTTTTCAATCCAGCGAGAAAGACCTTTGCTGCAAGTATAATGAGGGTAGGTTTCTTTTAAAAAGTGAGTGGGCCCGTTGCAGACTTCCCGTTCGGTGTGACCGTAGTCAGAAAACCACACTCGGTCTTTGCGAAACAGGCGCATTTGATAGCGGGGATATTGAGTGCTGCGGCGAATCCAGCGCTCCATAAAGATTACTTTTTCTGCTACGTAATACCCGATATATTCTTGACTTTCCATCGCCTTTAAGCATTCAGCAAACAGTGCAGGTGTCATCCGCTCGTCAGCTTCGAGGATGTAAACCCATTCGTACTTGCATTCTACTTCTTGGAGCATCCAAGTCCGCTGGCGCCCGTGACTTTCAAAGCGGTGCTGCACTGTTTGCACGGGATAGTTCTGAACAATCTCAAGGGTGCGATCGCTGCTAAAAGAATCAACTACAATGATATCGTCACAAAGCATTGCCGATTCTATGCAAGCGGCGATATCAATCTCTTCGTTGTAAGTCAGAATATAAATTGAGAACATTCCCAGCTTTCAGTAAGGGCAAACTATAGAAGAAGGAAGAAGGAAGATGGAAGATGGAAGATGGAAGATGGAAGATGGAAGAAGTCATTAGTCATTAGTCATTAGTCATTAGTTATTAGTTATTAGTTATTAGTTATTAGTCCAACCTCATGTTTTTCTGTCCCCCCCGATCTTTCCGTCCAACTTCATCAGGTAGAAGGTAGAAGGGTTCAGTGCAACGCTTCGCGGTTCCTGATTCCTTCGACTGCGCGAGCGAGCGGATAAACGCAGTCGTTGGGGAGGAACCGAGAAGAAGTCGATGTGAAAATGCAAGAAAATTAATGGCTTCAGTCATTAATAAGGTCGTAGCTGCCAGGAGCGGTTGCTATGTTCGGCAGATTAAGTGTTTCTTGCAAGATATCTTGACTTACGGGTTCTAGGGGCTGGCGCAGGTCAACTTTTGCGGCGACCGAAGCCCAAAATTCCCATACTTCTCAATCCTGTCCAACCAACAGTAATGTAGCCGATCGCCAACAACAAACTGCTGATTCCCGTCTGCAAACTCGAATTTCTCGATCGAGTTCTCAACTCTTTCTCTTTTTGTTGCTTGCGGGTGCGAATCTCGTTGCGAGCTTGAACGGGCAGTTCTTGGGCTTGCTGTTCCAAAAACTTGTCAAGGGCTTTGGGGTCCTTTTTCGAGTCCTGAAGCACAGCTTTCAATTCCTTGGGAACATCTGGACTCTTGAGTGCCTCTTGCAGCTTCCCCTCATCTTGCAACAGCGCCCCTATCTGGCTGCGGCGCTGGCTTTTGAGTTGTTCTACCTGAGCTTTAAACTGGTCGCTTTTAATTTGCGCCTCTAGTTGATTTTCGGCTTGTCCCGCTTCCTTATCGACTTGAGCCAGAGCATCCTTGAGTTCCAAGCGAGTATTGTTGAGGTGAACGGGAACCAGCAACAAGTAAATTAGCCCTAACAAGCTGGAAATCAATAGCGCCCAGAATCGCAAGTCAACCCAAATATTGCGCCGCTCAATCGAGACTCCGCTGCTGCTGTCCACCCAAAAGCCTGTCATCAGGAGGGCGATACCCATCAAAGGAATAATGCCCCGGTCAACTATCTGAGTTGCTGCAGCCAACTGCCAGCCTCGATTCATAATGTCGGAGGCTTCTCCCGGCAGCGATAGAACAATGCAGTCAAGCAAAGCAGACAGAATCAAGATAATCCCGACTACTTTTAGAGTTCGAGCTGCTACTGAAGAAAATTGACGGTTGTTAGTTGCTTTCATAATTCCTGTTAGATGATTCTACACCGTTAGATTCAACGAAATTTTGTTTAATGGGTTAAGTGGTAAGAGGGATCATACCCCTTTTTGATTGGTGCCTTGGGGATCTTCGATCGGGGAATCAATGATGAGCTAAGGGTTGGGAGCTAGCCAGCAGTTGCGTTGTTTTTGGGGAACAGGTATTAGTTTCTCATACTCGCTTGTTGATTCGCCTGCGGGGTTCACGGGTGGCAGCCCGCGTCACACGCGCGAGGTTCAGTTTCTTGCTCTCTCTGTGGAAACAGAAATCCTGAAGGTCAAAACCGCCTTTAAGACGGGAAACTCCGCAGACGAATCAAACTCTCCCCCATTTTATGAGTTGGGAAGCCCCAATCAGAAGCAAGGCCGATCGGGTACTTCACGTTATTTTCCACCAAAATAGCTCGATCGGGTACTCGCCTCCACTTTACTCCGGTTTTCACAGGCTCTCGCCGGGCCGCCATTAAGCGCGAGTTGCTGCACGCTCTTTTGGCGAGTTGGGCCGCCGGAGGCAGCGCGCTGTGTCCGGCGGCTGTGGAACTTGTGGATATCATGCCGTTGGTGCTGCAAGGATTCTGCAAGAGTCCCAAGTTGGATGTTCCCTCGTGGCGATCGAACTGCCGTTACTGAATTCCACTGAGGATTGATTTTGAGGCCTTGAACACCAGTCGAATAGTTAGGGTACATCGCGATTTAACTGAGTGGCACGGTATCCATCTGTTTGGCAAATTGCAGATACACGAATAGATTTTTTTATCATGTATCTAAATCAGCAAAATAGAAAATAAATTTTATTTATGTTTTTTTTAAAAAAAATCAACAATTGCTAATCATTCATTTTAAAATAATAAAAATTAGCGGATATAGTGCTTGATTGTTTGAGGAAAAAGGTACAATCGATCGCATTTTTTGGTAGGATGATTCATCGCTGTTCAAATTTCCTAGTGGTGGATGTAATGATTTCTGGTGTTTACACGTTGAGAGAACTCGCAGCAGCGATCGCATCCGCTCCCGATAACTGGCGTCCGATCGTGTTTACTAACGGGTGCTTCGATATCCTGCACGCTGGCCACGTCCGCTATTTGCAGGCGGCAAAAAATTTGGGACGGACGCTAGTTGTGGGCTTGAATAGCGACAAAAGCGTGCAAGCTATCAAACCGCAACAGCCAGGATTGCCGCCGCGCCCGATCGTACCGGAAAATCAGCGAGCCGAAGTATTGGCAGCCCTCAAACCCGTAGATGCGGTAGTAATTTTTTCCGAAATTACAGCAACTAAACTGATAAATATCCTGAAGCCAGATATATACGTTAAAGGAGGCGACTATCAACTCGAAACTCTGCCGGAAGCACCCGCTGTTATCGCCGGAGGCGGCAAGATTTCCTTGATCGAAATAGAGGTTCCTAGTTCTACGAGTGCGATCGTCCAACGCATTTTGCAGTTAGGTACTTAACCCTCGCTTGCAAACAGCAAATAGTGAGTTAAACTCATAAACTGCCCCATCAAAAACACTCAAGTGTGGCTTCTCGTACAACTTCATCCCAATGGCTAAGCAGGAGATAATTTCAATGGAACTCACCAGCAATAACACGATCGTGGAAATTCTCGAAAGACACAAAGCAGAGTTACTAGCAGACTGGCTCAAAGAACTGCAAAATACCGGGCTGCGGCGAGACGACTTGATGAGAGCCAAAGAATTGCGATCCGAGTGTCAAGAGTTCCTGCAATTGCTCCAAATAGCATTGCAGCAGGGTAACTTTAGCGACATCCAGACACCAGAGTGGGAAAATATGCGGCTGATGCTGGCAGAAGTTTCGCGATCGCGCGTTCAGAGGGGCTTTACCCCGTCAGAGATCGCGAGTTTCATTTTATGCTTCAAAAAGCCATTGTTCGATCGGCTTTGTCACGAATTGACACAAAACCGCGACGCACTTGTCGAAAAACTTTGGCTTTCCACCAGCTTATTAGACCAACTAGGTCTTTGGGTGACAGAAATCTTTCTCAAAGCTCGCGAAGAAGTAATCGAACGCCAGCAGCAAGAAATGCTCGAATTGTCAACACCAGTAGTCAAACTTTGGGAAGGAATTCTTGCTTTACCCATGATCGGGACTCTCGACAGCGCCCGCACTCAAATAGTCATGGAAACTCTGTTGCAGGAAATCATGGAAACTGGCTCAGAATTTGCAATTTTAGACATTACAGGCGTGCCGACTGTTGACACTTTAGTCGCTCAACATTTATTAAAAACCGTCGCGGCGGCTCGTCTCATGGGTACTGAGTGCATCATCAGCGGCATTCGCCCGCAAATAGCTCAAACCATTGTTCATTTGGGAGTTGACTTGCAAGATATTTTGACAAAAGCAACTTTAGCAGATGCTTTTAAAGTCGCCTTGCAGCGCCAAGGTTTAATTATAAGAAATCTGAAAGAGGAAAAATAACAAATATTATAGTCTGGTGTAACGTCGGCGGTGCGCTTGGTTAATTGGTAATGGGGAACGGATAATCGAAAAAAAGCTCGCCCGCCGCCTATTTCACAGAAATTGAGAACCGCTATATTGTCTCCAGTCTCAAGTTTTATTCAATTCAAAGCTTAAAGCAAGGTGAATTTATGATGGAACGGATTCCGATCCTGCAAATGGGAGAATTTTTGTTAGTCACAATTCAAGTAGATATGCACGATCGCTTGGCAATGATGCTGCAAGACGACTTGACGAACCGGATAGTCAAAACCGGAGCAAAAGGTGTTTTGATAGAAATTTCTTCTCTGGAAATTGTAGATTCTTTTATCGGCAGAATCCTCAACAATATCGCTACAATGTCGCGCATATTGGATGCTGAAACAGTGGTGGTTGGGATGCAGCCTGCGGTGGCAATTACGCTGGTTGAATTGGGGCTTTCTCTGACAGGAATTCGCACAGCTTTAAGTGTTGAAAAAGGGATGAATTTGTTGCATAAGTCCTTGGGTTTTCCTACGGATGTAGGATTGCGATCCGTTGATTGATTGTTCCGCAATTTAGGGGCAATAGGTGAATAACTCTGGTTTGTTTGTAGATAGTTTGTTGACTAATTCAAGATTGATTGTGGGAAACTTGGTCGATCGGGGTAGGTCTTATGTTTTGTGGAGAAATTCTATTTTGGTACAGCAGCCGCCATGTCAAAACGTGAGACATTAGAAATTCGATCGTCCTCCGATATAGTCAACGTCCGACAGCAAGTGCGAACTTTGGCTGTAGCAATGGGATTCGGCTTGGTAGACCAAACAAAAATCGTTACTGCAGCTAGCGAACTAGCCCGCAATACTGTAGACTACGGCAAAGGGGGAACGGTAACTTTAGAAATGCTCCAATCAGGTAAGCGCACAGGGCTGCGGCTGATTTTTGAAGACAAAGGCCCGGGAATTCCAGACATTGAATTGGCTATGACTGACGGTTATACTTCCAATCGCGGTTTGGGTTTGGGGCTTAGCGGTTCTAAGCGGTTGATGCACGAGTTTGAGATTGTTTCTAAAGTGGGCAAGGGGACTAAAATTGCGATCGTCCGCTGGCGGTGAAAGAGTAGATGGGGAGTGGGCGAGATTGAGCGAAATTGGGCGAAATTGGGTGAGAAACCCGGTTTATTCGATTTTGGCGTTTGGTGACGAAAAATATTCCAAGAAACCCGGTTTCTGAGATGATGAGTAATGCGGAGGGGCGAGAAGCTGGGTTTATTCGATTTTGGCGTTTGGTGACGAAAAATATTCCAAGAAACCCGGTTTCTGAGATGATGAGTAATGCGGAGGGGCGAGAAGCTGGGTTTCTTCGATTTTGGCGTTTGGTGACGAGAAATATTCCAAGAAACCCGGTTTCTGAGATGATGAGTAATGCGGAGGGGCGAGAAACCGGGTTTCTTCGATTTTGGCGTTTGGTGACGAGAAATATTCCAAGAAACCCGGTTTCTGAGATGATGAGTGATGCGGAGGGGCGAGAAACCGGGTTTCTTCGATTTTGGCGTTTGGTGACGAGAAATATTCCAAGAAACCCGGTTTCTGAGATGATGAGTGATGACCAATGACTGATGACTAATGACTAATGACTACTGACTAGCTTAAGATTAAAACTACAGAATAATGATAAATGCCTTAGCCCTGCCCGTAACAGAAGAAAGTCAAGTCGGAGAAGCGCGGCGAATTGCAGTCGCCCTCGCGGCCGAAGTCGGATTTGATGAGACCGATCGCGGTAAAGTAGCAATTGTCACCGCCGAAGCTGCAAAAAACGCAGTAAAACACGCCAGCGAAGGAGAGATTTTGCTGCAAACTGTAAAAACAGACGCAGGATATAGCATTGAAATAGTATCGTTAGACCGGGGGCCGGGAATGGCAAATGTCGGCCAGTGTCTGCGAGACGGTTTTTCGACTGCGGGAACTCTGGGAACCGGACTCGGCGCGATTAAACGCCTTTCTAGTTTTTTTGATATTCATTCTGTACCGAAACTGGGGACAGCTTTATTAATGCGCTTGGAACCGACTCAGAATCGCCTGGAAACCTCCCAAAACAGCAATTACTTGGAATTTGGGGTCGTCAGCTTGCCGAAAGCAGGAGAGGAAATTTGCGGGGATTCCTGGGCGATAGAAAACGATCGGGACAAAAATCTAATTTTAGTTGCTGACGGGCTCGGTTACGGGGTTTTGGCGGAGGAAGCTTCGCAAGAAGCTGTCCGGGTATTTGGGGAAAGTGCTAAACTCGGGCCGAAAGCTATTTTAGAGAAGGCGCACGCTGCTTTAAAAAGTACCAGAGGAGCGGCTGCTGCGATCGCCCAGATCGATCGTACCCAACAAACAGTCTGTTTTGCCGGAATTGGCAACATCTCTGGTGTAGTCGTGACAGATAACCGTAGTCGCAGCATGGTTTCTTACAACGGTACTGTTGGACATCGGATGCTAAAAGTAGCAGAATTTGTCTATCCTTGGTCGCCGCATTCCTTGCTAGTCATGCACTCCGACGGTTTGGCGATGCAGTGGGATTTCAACCGCTATCCGGGTTTGGCCGCGAGACATCCGGCTTTAATCGCGGCGGTGCTCTACCGAGACTTCAAACGGACTCGCGATGATATGACAGTTGTCGTAGCTAAGGTAAGACAACCAGCTTAATACATACCACTTTCAAAAAAAAATGAAACTGTAGGCGAGAACTCAAACATGATAGTCATCAGTGATTCCACAATCGAAAATCGAAAGTCGAAAATCGAAAATGGCATTAGTTACCCAATCCTGACGACGGAAGTCCGCTTTGAGCAAGATATCGTACAAGTACGCCAAAGAGCGCGCCAAATTGCTAAGGGGCTAGGATTCGATTCCCAAGCACAAACTCGCATCGCCACAGCAGTTTCCGAAATTGCCCGCAATGCTTTTAAATATGCAGGCGGCGGTAAAGTAGAATTTATTGTGGAAGGGGAATCGCGCCAATTTTTTCGGACTCGGATTTCTGACAGCGGGCCGGGAATTGCTGATTTATCGGCGGTTTTGAGCCCCGATTTTCGATCGCAAACCGGTGCGGGACTCGGTTTAGCGGCGGCGAAACGGTTGATGGATGACGTGCAAATCGATTCTTCGCCCGATCGCGGAACTGCTGTACAGTTAATTAAGCAGTTTTCTAAACAAATGCCTGCTCTAAGCGCGATCGAACTCAATGAATTAGTTGACAAACTAGCGCGCCAAATTCCCGAAGATCCCTACGCCGAAATTCAGCAACAAAATCAAGAATTGCTGCGTACTTTAGACGAACTGCGCCAGCGTCAAGAAGAACTCGTACAGTTAAATCAACAACTAAAAGATACCAATCGCGGAGTTGTGGCACTTTACGCCGAATTGAACGAAAAAGCAGAATTTCTCCAACGCGCCAGCGAACTCAAAACCAGCTTTCTCTCCAATATGAGCCACGAGTTTCGCACTCCCCTAACGGCAATTTTAAGTCTTTCCGAGATTTTGTTAGATCGCCTCGACGGAGAACTTTCACCAGAACAAGAAAAGCAAGTAAATTCTATTCACAAATCTGCCCTTTCTCTGGCAGAACTTGTTAACGACTCGTTAGATTTAGCCAAAGTAGAAGCTGGAAAAGTCACTGTTCGCGTTGCTGATTTTGAAGTCGAAGATTTGTTCAGCGTGCTGCGGGGAATGATGCGCCCCCTGCTACCCCAAAACTCTGCCGTTACTCTGATTTTTGAAGCGCCTCGGGAACTTCCAACCCTCACAACGGACGAGGGAAAACTTTCTCAGATTTTGCGAAATCTGATTTCAAATGCTCTTAAGTTTACTGAAGCCGGCGAAGTGCGAGTTGCTGCGGAAATGGAAGAGGAGGGAACTGTTACTTTTTCCGTGGCAGATACGGGCGTTGGTATTCCGCCAGCAGACCAAACGCGGATTTTTGAAGAATTTGTCCAAATCGAAAATCACTTGCAGAAGGGCGTGAAAGGCACGGGATTGGGATTGTCTTTGTGTAAGAAAATGACTGAATTTCTGGGGGGAAGTATTGAAATTGAAAGTTCGCCCGGAGCGGGATCGACTTTTTTGGTCAATTTGCCGATCGTCTATGATGGAGATTTAGAAAAACCTTTGGAAATGTCTGCTGCTAAGGGGGTGAAAACACCGCTTTTTCTAGCAAATTCTCGATCGCCCGTGCGGGATTCTGCAGCAAAAATTTTGGTGGTGGAGAATGAGGAATGTCTTTCATTTTCCCAAGGACTTGCTGGCCGAAATTCATTGTATCGCGATCGGGGCTGTCAGCGCTGCTGAATGTTTGGGATCGTCGGTTAGTTTTTAGACTGGTTGCATCAATCTTCGATCGGGAAACCGCAGATTTAAGGTAGATCGACGCAGATATAGCCTTTCTGCGAGCTCATAGGAGGTACTATCTGGGATAGGCCAAACCGGCCAAACCGGGCAAACCGGGCAAACCGGGCATACCTCACCACGCTTGAGAACCGCTATAGGTTGACAAAAAGAAAGTTTATTTAATTTGTAACAGCATTTAACACTTGTACTGTAAAATGTATCAGTTCTAAGTTGCCGACTGTACAGTAGGGACTTAGGCTGTGTTTTTGTTTGTGTTAGCGCGATCGGCTAAAATCCACGATCGATTTCGTTTTTAGCAAAGGTTCGATCGCAAAATAATGCAACCTTAGCTAATATCAATTCCGTTAGCATCGTCCTGTATTCATTTCTCTCTGACCTCTCTGTGTTCTCTGTGTTCTAGTCAGGTTAAATCATTCCAATGCAACCTTAGCTAAGATCCAAAGCTAAGATCCAAACCCTTACAAAATAAGCTCTTCTAAAATCTTCAATCTAAAATCGCCAAGCCAAAATCTAAAATCGCATGACTTTCATTTCCCTTCAATATGTCCTATTTTTGTTAGTTTTGTTAGCAGCTTACTGGTCGGTTCCGCTGCAGTGGTGGCGACTGTTTATCATGCTGGTAGGTAGTCTGATTTTTTACGCTTCGCTGCAAATTTGGTACATTCCTCTGTTGTTAGTCAGTATTGTGTTTAATTACTGCTTGGCGATGGCGATTGGAGAACCTCTGGATTGGCGGATTGCTAACGCTTCTTGGAACCGCCGCCGTTTGTGGTTGCTGTGGATCGGAATTGCGCTGAATGTGTTGCTATTGCTGGGTTTTAAGTATGTGCCTTTTGTATTGAGTTCGATCGGCACTTTGTTGAATTGGCCAGTTGCTCTCGACAGCGCTAACTGGGTAAAAACTCACGTCATCGCACCCTTGGGATTGAGTTTCTTTTGCTTTGAGTGCATTTCTTATTTGATTGACGTGTACCGAGGCGCACCGGCGGCTACTTCGCTGCTGCACTTTGCTGCTTACAAGTTGTTTTTTGCGAAACTAATTTCTGGGCCGATTACTCGCTATCACAACTTGATCTATCAACTGAAATCCCAGAGTTTTCCGACGCCCGATCGCATTTCTGAAGCACTTTGGACGATCGCCTTCGGTGCAGTTAAAAAAGGTCTTTTTGCTGACAACTTGGGAATTTATGTCGATTTAAGCTTTACCAACTTACAACGGGCGGGAAGCGAGGATTTGTGGCTGGCAATTTTTGCTTACGGGCTGCAACTTTATCTCGATTTTAGCGGCTATGTTGACATGGCGCGCGGTACTGCTTTGCTGCTTGGTTGGTATTTGCCACCAAATTTTGACTTCCCTTATTTTACTACCAGCATCGGTGATTTTTGGCGGCGCTGGCACATGACTTTGGGCGATTGGCTGCGAAATTATTTATATTTTCCGTTGGGTGGTTCCCGTGTCGGTTTGTGGCGCACTTGTCTCAATTTGTTCACCGTCATGTTAATTGCGGGAGTTTGGCACGGGGCGGCTTGGGGATTTATTGTGTGGGGGGCTTTGCACGGTTTGGCTTTGGCGCTGCACCGATTAACAGATGTGACTTTTAAGCGGTTGCGAATCGAGTTTTTGTGGGAAAATCCGATCGGGATGGCGATCGCTTGGCTGCTGACTCAGGCGATGGTTTTTAGTAGTTGGATATTCTTCCGTCTTCCCGATTTAAAAGATTCTGGATGGGCAATTTCCCATTTGTGGGGACACCCTGCTGATGTACAGTTTGCTAATAAAGTTTATGTGGAAGCTTTGGGTTTGGACAGAGTGCAGTTGGCTTGGATATTGGCGGCTGTGGCGGCAGCAATGCTGCTTAATTATGGCTTCAATCGCATTTTGAAACTCGATTTAAATTGGCCGATGAAATTGGTATTAGTGCCGCTTTGTTTCTACGCGGTTTGGCTGTTAGCTCCCGAAGGCGGTTTGCCTTATATTTACTTCGATTTTTAGGGCATTATCTTAATATCGGTTGGTAGTAAGGACTTTAGTCCATATAACTGGTTCCCAGGTTCTGCCTGGGAACCAGTGAAAGTACCCTACAAATACATTTAGGTGCAACACCGGGCCCAGACTACAATTGATAGGAACACCAATCACTCCAGCTACCGACATAAAGTTTTGCATCGGGAATTCCAGCGATTTCTAAAGACAGTAAATTAACGCAAGCTGTCACCCCTGAACCGCAATAAACAATGATTTCTTCCGCTTTTCCTAATTCCGTCCACCGCTGTTTTTGTTCCGAGGTCGATCGCACTTTTCCAGCTTCATCCGTCACCCCTTGCCAAGGGTAATTGACAGCACCCGGAATGTGACCTGCAATCGGGTCGATTGGCTCCCGCAAGCCCGCGTATCTCTCGCTCTCTCGCGAATCAACCAAAACCCTGTCCGGCAAGTCTTTTCGCCCTTTTACCGCCTGAATGTCAACGATCGCATCCCGCTGCAATTCCGGTACAAATTTACCCTCCCGAGATTCCGGCAAAATATTTGTTACCGGATATCCCGCCGCTTTCCAAGCGCCAAAACCGCCATCTAACAAAGCAACTTTGCTGTGTCCCATGTATCGCAGCAGCCACCACAAACGAGCCGCAAAAGCCAGCCGCGAATCGTCATAAGCCACAACTAAAGTTTCTCCTAAATTAATGCCAGCCGCACTCAATTTTGCCGCTAATTCTTCAATATTTGGCAGCGGATGTCTGCCGCCATGTTTGCCAACTGCACTCGCGAGATCCCGATTTAAATCTAAATAAAAAGCTCCGGGAATGTGACTTTCTTGATATTGTTTTTGTCCCAATTCGACATCGGCGAGGGAAAATCTACAGTCAATAATTACAACTTGCGGATTTTCGGTATTGGCGGCCAACCATTCAGGAGAAACAATTAAATCTTTGTCATTCATAAGTGTTTAAATCTGTGTTTGATATCTACATTCTTGGACAAAAAACTTCTCTAATTAGGGCGGAATGCGGCGCACTTACCGCTTCTCGGATTATGGTTTTTCTGAATTAGATTTCTTAGGAGTTGCTGGCTCCGGTTCTGGCTTTTCTGAATTAGATTTTTTGGGAGTTTCTTTTTCCGAAGTTGTTTTTGGGGAATTAGATTTTTTAGGAGTTTCTTTTTCCGAAGTTGCTTTTGGGGAATTAGATTTCTTAGGAGTTGTTTTCTCCGGTTCGGCTTTTTTTGCTGGTGCGGGAGTTGGCTCTGGCTGGGGTGGATTTACTGCGGCTTCTTGAGCGTAAAGCAGGTATTTCTGATACTCGATTACTTTTGTCTGAGCTAGTTGATGGTTGGAGCTAGACACCGGTACTCTTCTCATTAACGATACTGCTTCTTGCCAGCGATCGACAACTGTCGTCCAATCTTCTTTGGTTTTGGCGACTCGCCCTAATTCTGCTGCTTTGACTGCGCTGTTAACTGCGTCTCGAAAAGTATCCGGTACAGTTGGTAAATTCGCTATTTCATCGGGGTTATTCCCCGCAGTTGCTGGCTGCTCGTTCAAAATTTTACCGACAAATGCCACTACGGCGATCGCCAACATACCAGTAACCAGCGCGACGACAATAAAAGTCGAGCGCAACCGCTTCTCAAATGCCGCTAATTCCGCCGATTTCTCCTCCTCAATATCGCTCTGTGTCTCTTCTGTGCGATCGTCCACATTCTCAACAGCAGCATCTGGAACAGATTCTTCCACAAAGCTCTGTTGTTCCAAAGTGCTGTTTTCTAAACTAAACTCCTGAATCCAAGCAGGCACAATCTGACCGATTTCTCGCCCCTCAACCTTCACTTTGCTAATCGAATCCGGCTGCAATTCTGTTAGTTGGCTGCGGACAAAATCAACTAATATATGTTCGAGCGGTACTTGCTCGGCTTCAAGAATTATATCCAAACAGTCGTCGTCGAGATGCGCGGAGGCTGCGATCCCTTCAGATTGCAACTGGCTGTTTAGCCAAGATGCGATCGCCTGCGGATATCCCTCCTTGGCAAGTTCCTGAAAATTAAGCTCTGTCATAGCTGGACACCTGATAATGCAGAAAGGAAGGAGGAAGAAAGTTCGGTAGCGGATTGTGTAATGGATTTAACGGATGGAAGTCCGAATAAGGAAGAAGGCCCTTCGGCTTCGTTCAGGGTGAAAAGAAGGAAGGAGGAAGAAGGAGCAACTATATAGTTTTTTTGAGTTTAAAACACCATAACTCAAATCCAACAAATAGTATAATGTATCGCGGCAAATCGCAGATCGCAGATATAAATTATCACTCTCGATCCCCCCGGCGGCATCCCTTCGGTAAAAACTGAAGTCCTTACTACAAACCTGAGTCCGGTTTGTAGTAAGGACTTCAGTTGTCGGAAATTTGATATCTCGCCCGGAGCTCTATCTACCCCAGCGCGATCGAGTCAAACCGCAAGCCTCGCGCCTCAAACCGACATCCGGCGGCAAAAAGACAGGGCACGCCCGGATTAGAGATTGGAGATTTAAGATTAAAAAATTGTGCGATCGCAGTGCCATCGACGGACTGTGAGTGATATCATCAGTTAGTCAATATTCAAGTTTTTATAGCAAAAAACTCGATCGCACAATGATAGCAATAGCAATTTTAGCGGCTGGACGCGGCACGCGCATGAAATCTGACTTGCCCAAAGTTCTCCACGAATTGGGCGGGCGAACCCTCGTTGAGCGAGTCCTCCAAAGTTGTCAAGAAATTGAAATTTCCCGGCGACTTGTCATAGTCGGTTATCGCAGCGAACTCGTTAAAGAATCTCTGATTGAAGGTAAAGAAATAGCGGACAATCCTCAATCTCCTCCTCTAGAATTTGTCGAACAAACCGAACAATTGGGAACCGGTCACGCCATCCAGCAATTGCTGCCTCACTTAGAGGGATTTCAAGGAGATTTGCTGGTCTTAAATGGCGATGTACCTTTGCTGAGGGCAGAAACAATCAAACAATTGATGGCCGTTCACAAACAGCACCAAAACTCGGCTACTATATTGACAGCTAATTTGCCCGATCCTCAAGGATACGGGCGAGTATTTACCGACAGTCAAAACTTAGTTCAGCAAATTATAGAAGACCGAGATTGCACCCAAGCTCAAAAGCAAAATCACCGAATTAATGCAGGTGTTTACTGCTTTCACTGGCCGGATTTAGAGAAAATTTTGCCAGATTTGAAGGCAGATAACGACCAAAAAGAGTATTACCTAACTGATACGGTAAGTAGCCTTTCTCCGGTGATGGCGGTGGATGTCGAAGATTATCAAGAAATATTGGGAATTAACGATCGCAAACATTTAGCCACAACTTCCGATATTTTGCAAACGCGGATCAAGGATAAGTGGCTGAGGGCGGGAGTGACACTTATCGATCCCCAGAGCATTACGATCGATGATACCGTAGAGTTGCAAGCGGATGTGGTAATTGAACCGCAAACTCATTTGCGGGGAAAAACTTCGATCGCCTCCAGGAGTCGCATCGGGCCAGGATCTTTGATTGAAAACAGTCAAATTGGCGAAAATGTGACTGTGCTTTATTCGGTAATTTCTGACAGTATTGTCGCCGAAAATTCGCGAATCGGCCCCTACGCGCACTTGCGGGGACACGCCCAAATAGGCGCAAACTGTCGCGTCGGCAATTTTGTAGAATTGAAAAATGCTCAAATTGGCGATCGAACTAATATCGCTCACTTGTCTTATTTAGGCGACGCGACTTTGGGAGAAAAAGTCAACATCGGTGCTGGGACAATTACCGCCAATTACGACGGAAAAAATAAGCACAAAACTCAAATAGGATCGGGAACTAAAATCGGTTCCAACAGCGTGCTGGTTGCACCGATAACTTTGGGAGAAAATGTTACAGTAGCGGCAGGTTCTGTCGTAACTGAAGAAGTGCCGAATGACTGTTTAGTAATTGCCCGATCGCGGCAAGTTGTCAAACCAGGTTGGAAGCTCAAAGAACCGGAAAAATAACATTATTATGTACGCACATTCTTCTGTTGGGTGTGTCGATCGCACCGGCTAGTTTTGTAGTTAATCTATGTCGGTGCGGCGCAAAAGTCAACTAATCAAGCCACGAAAACTGAAACCAGTGTAATCCTGTTGTATGTAGCCTTTCTGTGCTCTCATAGGAGCTACTATCCGACATAGGGCATAGGACATAGGACATAGGGCATAGTGCATATCTCACCACGCTTGAGAACCGCTATAGCACTTCTCCTGACAGTTGCGGGACAGCGGCAGATTTGCATTACTCTTTCCTCTTTCCGTCTGATGGCTGCTTTTCACCAAAACCGAATAGTCGCGGATTATAGCACAATTGAACGCGATCGAACTGCTTTGTTTAATCGCTGCCAGATTGATTGTAGAGCGAGGAAATGCTGCCTCTAATCCTACAAACCTAGTCATATAGCAATATGTAGCGTCTAGTCCCGATCTCAACGCTAGCAATAGCGTAAATTAATGTGCGAAGTGACAATAATTGATCTATACTGAGCGCAAATCACCGATCGAACTAGGCATCATCCTGGGGTGGATTTTCCCCGATCGGGTTTTTGAAGATATTTGCTTTGAAAGTCGATCGGTTCTGGTTGAAGCATTGCTTTTAACCTAGTCATTACGACTTTTCAATTGCCCATTTTTTATGTCTCAAGGGGTGGCACTTTATAATCCATTCCTGGATTCGATTGCCTTCCTATCCACTGCGCCTTAATCGTTATTAATTGCCATGCAAGTTACATCTGTTGCCGAGTTTTCTACAACCAATATTCAGGTGATTCGCCGAGATGGTTCTACGACGGAACTCGATATTACAAAAATTCGCGCAGTCGTCAACTGGGCTTGTCGAGAACTATCGGCAAACCCGATCGCCCTAGAAGCCAGCCTGACCACTAAGCTGCGTCCCGGCATCACAACCAGAGAGATTCAAGACAATCTGATCCGCTGTGCGCTGGAGTTGTGCAGTCCTGAAGAACCCGATTGGCGCTATGCCGCAGGGAGGCTGCACATTTGGAGTTTGTGGAAAGACATTCAAGTCAGTCGGGGCTATCAATATGGTGACTATGCCCGGACTGTGCAAGCTAAAGTCCTCGAAGGGCAGTACGATCGTCGCATCTTGACCTACACTCCCGCAGAGTTAGAAATTGCCAATGAGTGGATCGAGCCGGATTGGGATGCTGACTATGATTACGCTGGAGCCGTGTTGCTGACCAAACGGTATCTATTGCCCAATGAATTGCCCCAAGAATCCCTATTGACCTGTGCGCTGTTGTTGGCCTGGGCGGAAGTACCAGAACAGCGGCTCCAGTGGGCAAAGCAGTTCTATGAAATGTTGGCACGCCGGCAGATTTCTTTGGCAACGCCGATTCTGGCAAACCTGCGAATTCCTGACGGTTCTCTCGCCAGTTGCTTTATCACCGCATTAGATGACAATCTCGAAAGCATTTTTTCTGGGATTCATGATGCCGCTAGGATCTCTAAAAACGGTGGCGGTGTCGGCGTGAATTTGTCTCGGATTCGCGCAACAGGCAGTTGGGTGATGGGGAAAGCCAATGCTTCGGGCGGGGTGATTCCCTGGGTGAAGCTGCTCAACGATACCGCAATCGCCGTCAATCAGGGCGGACGGAGAGCCGGGGCGATCACCGTCAGTTTAGATACCTGGCATTTGGATTTGCCCGAATTTTTGGAGATGCAAACCGAGAATGGCGATCAGCGGCGGAAAGCCTATGATGTGTTTCCGCAGTTGGTGGTTAGTGATGAGTTCATGCGACGAGTGGAAGCCGATGCGGAGTGGACGCTGATTGACCCCTATGAGGTGCGAACAAAGCTGGGCATCGAACTGGCCCAACTGTGGGGACAATCTTTTGAAGCTGCCTATGCTCAAATCGAAGCCAGCTTGGATCGAGAAATTACGCTCTACAAAAAGGTGAATGCTCGTCTGTTGTTCAAAGACGTGATGCGAACTCAGTTAGAAACTGGAATGCCCTATCTTTGGTTTAAGGATACGGTCAATCTGGCAAATCCTAATCAGCATCAAGGCTATATTCCAGGCGGAAATCTCTGTCAAGAATCTTGGTCGAATGTGAAGCCAGGGGAAGAAGCCCATACCTGTAACTTGGTCAGCCTTAATCTGGCAAATTTAGAAGATGATGCGCGATCGATCGAACAGATTTGTCAGACAGCCGTGCGGATTTTGGATAACACGATCGATCTAACCACACCGCCCTTTGCTGCCAGCACCACACATAACAACAAATATCGCACGATCGGAGTGGGCTGCATGGGGTTAGCCGATTGGTTGGCCAAGCGCCATCTAACTTACAATCACCTGCAAGAGATTAGCAATCTGTTTGAAGACATCGGTTACTATTGCACCGCCGCATCAATGAATCTGGCAAAAGAGCGAGGAGCCTATCCTGCTTTTCCCGGCAGTGAATGGAGTAAAGGTCATTTGGTAGGAGCAAAGCCCGTGGAGTGGTTTTTGGAAAACGCCAGTCAGCCGGAACGCTGGCAAACCTTGAGTCAGGCGATTCAAGAGCATGGCATTCGCAATTCCCATATCACTGCGATCGCACCCAATACCTCTTCATCCTTAGTCCAGGGTTGTACTGCCAGTGTGTTGCCCGTTTATAGCAGGTTCTTCTATGAAAAATGGGCCAAAGGGACTGTTCCGGTTGCGCCACCTTACATTCGGGATCATTTCTGGTTTTACAGTGAAAACAAAACGCTGGATCAACGCAAAGTCATTCATGCGATCGCCACGATGCAGCAGTGGATTGATACAGGAATTTCAATGGAATTATTGTTCAATCTAAATGCAGGTGTGTATTTTCCTGATGAACCAGATCGCTCTCTCAAGGCAAAAGATATCTTTGACATCTTGGTGTTAGCTTGGCACTCTGGCTGCAAAGCAATCTACTACATTCGCACCGTACAGAAAGATAGTTTCAAAGAATCTAACGATGGCTGTGTTGCTTGTGCGAATTAACTGATTGCTTCTCTCAATTGTTGTATTAACTATATCGGATGAATTCACAATGGTTTTAAGTCTAGCTACACCCATTCCAGCGACTGCATCGAATCGAATGCCAATTAACCCCGTGTTCAATCCCCTAGGGAATGATGCGACAGGAAATCGCAAAATTTGGTTTGGCGAAACAACCAACTTGATGCAGTTGAACGATGTTCGCTACGGCTGGGCAGTTGGGCTGTACCGACAAATGCGGGAAAACTTTTGGATTCCTGAAAAAATTGATGTGACTCAGGATGTGACTGATTATGCTAATCTCACGACTGCGGAACGGCGAGCTTTTGATGGCATCCTCAGCTATCTGACATTTCTCGATTCGGTACAAACCTGCAATGTGCCGCACATCAAAAATAGTGTTACCGCGCCCGAAATCTCCTTGTGCATGGCGGAACAAATTTCTCAGGAGGCAATGCACAATCAGTCCTATCAGTACATTATTGAAACCATTGTTCCTAGCGATCGCCGTTCCCAAGTCTATGAGTTTTGGCGCAGCGATCGAGTGTTGAAACAGCGCTGTCAATTCATCGCCGGACTGTATCAAAAGTATGTTGACGATCCAACCCCAGAAAACTATTTTGTCTCGCTGATGGCAGATTATCTGCTAGAAGGGTTGTACTTCTACAATGGATTCAACTTTTTCTACAATCTGTCCTCACGAATGCTGATGGCTGGAAGTGCCGATATCTTTAGAATGATCAACCGAGATGAACTTTCCCACGTGCGGCTGTATCAGAAATTACTTCCAGAAGCGATGGAAATCTTTCCGCACAGTCAGGAGCAAATCTACGAAATGTTTGCGACTGCGGTGGAGCACGAGTCTCAGTGGGCCGAGCACATTGTTGGAGATAGCATTCTAGGTATCACAACCAGCAGCACAGAGCAATATACAAAGTACCTTGCGAATCAGCGACTCAAGGCGATCGGCTTAGAACCGCTTTTTCCTGATATGAAATACAAGAAAAGCCCCTACGCTCATTTGGAGCGATTTTCAGATACCAAGAAAGAGGCCAACACAAAAGCCAACTTCTTTGAGTCCAGTGTCACCAGTTACGTGATGTCTTCTAGCCTTGAAGGTTGGGATGATTTCTAGCTTTTGGCGATCGAACTGACACTCTTCATGGATTCGTCGCGGGGAATGTCAGTCCGCTAAAGTCTAAGATGTTCTTGATTGAATGTTAACTAAATATTTATTAGCTTTTGTTTTACCCGATCGCACAAAAGCTAATAATATATATAACCTTTCGAGCGAAGGGCACACCCACAAACTAACAACAGCTTAAAGGAACGAAAGTTTAATAAATCAAATATCTGCCACACTTCTCTCTCTCTCCAGAAGCTCAGGGTTAAAGAGAGGCAGAGCCTCGCCAATCTGCATTACCAGGCAGAGCGAAAGTAACGAGCCAATCGCTTAAGTTATATCGTTTCTCTAAAATCATGCAATAGTCTCCGACCCCCCCTAGCCCCCCCGAGCTCGCGGGGGGGGACAAG
This sequence comes from Tychonema sp. LEGE 07196, assembly GCF_963890365.1. Lineage (NCBI taxonomy): Bacteria > Bacillati > Cyanobacteriota > Cyanophyceae > Oscillatoriales > Microcoleaceae > Tychonema > Tychonema sp. LEGE 07196. The sequence continues at coordinate 85,375 of NZ_CAWPRX010000102.1, forward strand.
AATACTGTTGCATGATTTTTTGAAATTCGTATTATATCGCAATACGGTTCAGTTAAGGCTCAAACCGTGGTAAATTAGGTATTGTATCCAAAAAAGGAGAGCAAGTTAGCGTGCATCTCAAAGAATTCTCATTAGTATCTCCCAAAATGTCAAGTACGGAGATATT